>JBFHON010000014.1:0-19764 GCA_041593295.1 Oceanococcaceae bacterium
ACGGAGCCAGCGTGCCATCCAGCGGGTTGCCGGCGCCGAGGATGCCAGCCAGCAGGCCTTCAGCAGGGTCAACCAGCGGGCTGGCAACACCGTTCAGACCGGCATTGAACAGGGGCGTCACAACCCGACCCAGTCCATTACCCAGAGTCGAGGTCAGCGTGGCGATACCCGTTTGCAACTGGGTTTCCACGGCAGGGTCGATCTCACCAACGGGCAGCGTGTCGATCAGCAAACCGGTCAACAGGTTGTTGATCAGCATCTGTGCGTCAGCGGTGGTCGCAGCGGAATCGTAGGCTCCGAAGGAGACCAGCAGGTCTGCGGTATCCGTCACGGCGGTTTCGATGGTCGAGAAGACACCACCCAGTACCGGCGTGTTGGAGACTTCTGCCGGGATGGCAGCGCCCATTTCCACAGCCAGCGCGGCAAGAGCCGGGGCCACCACACCGGAGATGCTGGTCAGGTTCGGGTCCTGGCCGTCATCGGTGGTGAAGCTGGTCACCAGGGCCTGGATCGCGGTACCCACCGACGCCAGCGGGGTGCCAGCCAGCGGGTTGCCGGCCTGAGGCGCGGTGTCCTGATCCGTGGAGCATTCGCCACGATTGACCAGATCTGTCAGGCTGGCCTGCAGGGAGCCGGCAAAGCGTTCCAGAGAAGCTTGTACGTCAGCAGCCGACGAATTGAACGCAGCGAAGGGGTCAGCGCCGCTGGCCAGCCCTTCAGCGCCGGCCAGAATCGCATCCGGTGCATCGATCAGGTAGTTCAGGCTCAGGGCCGCACAGGCCACTGCGCCGTCAACCGGGGCCGGCATTTCACTGCCGAGCTGGCCGACTACGATGCCGTCCACGACGTCATCCTGAATCGGGTCCAGCGGGCCTTCGACCTTGGTCACGCCGGAGGTCGGAGCCGGGGTCGGCGTGGGGGCCGTGGTCGGCGTTGGTGTCGGGGTTGCCGTCGGATTGGGGCTCGACGTCGGAGTTGGTGAGGTCGAGTTCGAGGACACGCCATTGGAGCCGCCGCAGGCGGTCAGCAGCAGCGAGGAACTGGCCAGCCCGGCCAGTAGCAGCTTGTTCAGAGTCATTCGGTGTTTCTCCTGGGGAAAAGCGTTTGCCGTTTTCGGGGAATATTGAAAACGTGGAGCCAGTTGTACGGGCCCGAATGTCAAGAACTTGTCATCCCGAATTCGCACGTGCGGTGCAGCGCAAAACCGTCAGAGGATTGGCGGGTGGACCCGGCAGTCGCCTGCATCTGCAGGGCTGTCAGGGATGGCTGGCCTCTTTACAGCTTCTGGCCGCGCAGGCATGCTGCGCCGATTTTTCAGGAGAGCAGGCTCATGCCCAAGGCGTCGGAGCTGAAATCAGGCATGGTGGTCCAGTATCGGGATGCGCCGTACATCGTGCGCAAGGTTCAGGCCCACAATCCCACGGCGCGCGGAGCGGCCACGCTGTACAAGGCGCGACTGAACCATGCCATCACGGGTCAGAAACAGGATGCATCCTTCAAGGGTGATGACATGCTGCCCGACGTCGACTATCAGCGTCGCAGCGTGCAGTTCCTCTACCGTGACGGGGATGGCTGCACCTTCATGGACCGTGAAGACTATGCGCAGCACACGCTGTCAGATGATCAACTCGATGGCGTGCTGCCCTACCTGACCGAAGACCTGGAAGGCATGTTTGCGGTCATCATCGAGGACGTTTGTGCGTCGATCATGTTACCGGCGGCCGTGGAACTCACGATTACGGAAACGGCGCCGGCGATGAAATCAGCTTCGGCCACCTCCCGTACCAAGCCGGCGATTCTGAGCACGGGTCTGGAAGTCCAGGTGCCGGAGTACCTGGCCGAGGGTGAGGTGATCCGGGTGTCGACCGAAGACGGCAGTTTTCTCGGTCGCGCCTGAGGCCAGCAATGCTGCGGGCATAAAAAAGGCGACCCGGAGGTCGCCTTTTTTGTGGGCATTGACTACTTCGGGTCGAAGCCGGATTCGAGACGGAATTCCACACGACGGTTGCGAGCGCGGCCCTCGGCCGTACTGTTGTCGGCAACGGGCTGGGATTCGCCAAAACCGACGACCCGCAGGCGCTGGCCGGCAATGCCGTTTTGCGTGAGGAAGCGCTTTACCGCGGTGGCCCGTGCCAGTGACAGGCCCAGGTTGTAGTCCTCGGCACCCTGGCTGTCCGTATGTCCGGCAATGGTGACCGACTTGTCCTCGAGTCGGGTGAGGGCCTGGGCAACCTGTTCCAGCACGGCGACGGCTTCGGCAGTGAGGACATCCGAGCCCGGCTTGAAGCTGATGCCATCCAGGCTCAGATCCTTGCTCTGGAAGGTGACCTGGCAGCCGGTAGCATCGACCAGTGCGCCCTTGATGGTGCCGGGGCAGCGATCAAAGTTATCCAGCACGCCGTCCTGGTCCATATCGACCGGGCGTGGCGGGTAGCTTTCACCCTTCAGACTGGGACTGGCCGCCGGGGCCGGTGCTGGCTTCGGAGGTGCTGGTGGGGGCATCAGCACCACCGGTGTGCTGGCACTGGGTTTTTCACCCAGCGGCAGCATCAAGCCCACGCCGATACGAAAGTCCTGGACATCCGGGCCGTAGGTTTCTTCCCGAAAACGGGCTTCAGCGCGAAAACGGATTCGGGCCTCGGTCACCGGCTCGCTGATCAGGCCGACGCCCAGGTTGTAGTAGTACGCCTCGCTGTCGCGTTCTTCCTGCCAGGTGTCGTAGTAACTCGCACCGATACCGGCGAGCACGAAGGCCGAGAAAGCCTGACGATCACCCAGAAGAAACAGGGCGTCCACACCGGCCGCTCCGCGGTAATTGTCCTGGACCTGAACACTGTTTTGCCGCGAGTCGTGCACTTCGGCAGAGATGCGGCCTTCCACGGCGAGCCATTCGCGAAAAACGTGACCGAGCAACAGGTCCAGACCATACCCCAGTCGATCGGTATCTCGGGCATCGTCGGGGTCAACGTAAGACCCGATCAGGCCCACATAGTTGTCTGCAGCTTCCGTGGCGAAAACGGGGCTGATACACAGGGCCAAAGCGGTACAGGCGACTTTCTTGAGCATTCTCTCTCCCTCGAGGGTTAATGACCTCTCTTTTTGCCAGAGCTTAACCCAATTGTCCGCCGCAACCGCGGTTTTCCGTAATCCCGTGCATGTCTTTCGATTCATCTGCGGCTTCGACGCCGTGACACGTCTGGCGACCATTTACAGTCGTGCCGCTGTCGGCATGGAGGCCCCGCTGGTGCGTGTGGAAGTGCACATTGCAGGTGGGCTGCCCGGGATGACCATTGTCGGGCTCCCGGAAACCGCCGTGCGTGAGGCCCGTGATCGTGTGCGCGCAGCCCTGCAGAGCAGCGGGTTCACGATTCCGCCCTCGCGGATCACCATCAATCTGGCTCCGGCGGACCTGCCCAAGCAGGGAAGCCGCTTTGACCTTGCCATCGCTCTGGGCATTTTGCAGGCATCCGGGGCCATTGAATTTACCCCGGAACAGTTCGAGTGCATGGCAGAACTGGGGCTGGACGGGAGTGTGCGCGGCGTAGCCGGATTGTTGCCGGCAGCCCGTGCCTGTCTGGCGGCCGGCCGGCGGCTGCTGATCGGACCGGACGCCGTCGATGAAATCCGCCTGCTCCCCGAACTCAGGATCGGCACCGGTGCGCAGCTGCTGGACCTGAGTGCAAGTCTGCAGGGCGAACGGCCCTGGCCAGCGCTGCCAGCGCCGTTGCGCTCGGAGCCGCGGTCGGTGGGCGACCTGGCGGACGTCCGCGGTCAGCTTGCTGCCAAGAGAGCGCTGGAAATTGCTGCGGCCGGTGGCCACAACCTGCTGATGTTCGGTCCGCCGGGTTGCGGGAAAACCATGCTGGCCCGGCGCCTGCCGGGGTTGCTGCCCGCCCTGACCGCCACGGAGGCGCTGGAGCTGGCCTGTGTGGAGTCATTGAGTCCGGAAGGCTTCGACGCCCGCCGCTATGGTTGGCGTCCGGTGCGTTCTCCGCATCACACGGCCTCGGTTGCCGCCGTGATTGGCGGCGGCGGACCGCGTCTGGTCCCGGGCGATGCCAGCCGGGCCAGCTACGGGGCGCTGATTCTGGACGAAATGGCGGAGTTCCCGCGCGGTGTGCTGGAGGCGCTGCGGGAACCCCTCGAGACGGGAGAGATTCATCTGTCGCGGATGGCGCACAAGGCGGTGTTCCCGGCCCGCTTCCAGTTGCTGGCGACGCTGAACCCCTGTCCGTGTGGATACCTGGGCGATGCGCTGCGCAGCTGCCGGTGCACACAGGACCAGGTCCGGCGTTATCGCGCCAAGTTGTCCGGCCCGCTGCTGGATCGCATTGACCTGCAGGTCTGCGTGCCGCGGCTGCCAGGGGAGGATCTGATGCAGGCGCCTGCCGGAGAGCCCTCGGTAGCGGTTGCCATACGGGTTGCTGCTGCGCGTGAGCGCATGCAGCGCCGGCAGGGTGATATCAATGCGCGTCTGGACCCGGCGCGAGGGGACTCGGCGTTGCAGTTGGCAAAAGCCGATCGTGCCTTCCTGCACGCGGCGATCGAGAAACTGCAGATCTCGGCTCGAGGCCTGAACCGCATCCTGTTGGTGGCGCGCACGGTGGCGGACCTTGCGGGTGCCGACCAAATCCAGCGGGAGCACCTGGCGGAGGCCCTGGGGTTCCGCCAGTTCGAACGGGCGGCCTAGGGGGACGACAGCGGCGCCGACGCCGCTGTCGTCGCAGGTGCGCTAGAAGGTGAAGCTGACCTCGGCCAGGACATTGTCGCGGTCACGAATCGGATTGTGACGGTTGCCACTCAGGCCGTTGTACTGCAGTTTCAGCGCCCATTGCTGGCCGTAGAAGATTTCGGTTCCGATTTGCCATTCGCGACGCCCTTCGAGGAAATTCTGCATCGGCGTCGGCGCGTAGCCCTCGACATCGTGGAACCAGGACCAGAACGGCTTGAAGTTCAGCCCGAAAATCACGTCGTTGTATTCCAGGAACGACAGGATCCGGTAACCCCAGCTGAACTCCGTTACGAAGGCCTGGTTCTGGGACGTGGGGTTCAGGGTCCGGGCGCCGGGGTCCACATCCGTGCCATCCGGATGTTGTCCGGTACCGGTGCCATCAGCCCCCGGGGAGTAATGGGTCTGGTTCGGGCTGCCACCATTGAACTGGATTTCGTTCAGGCCGGGCATGTCCACGATGTGGGTGAAGCCGACTTCGGCCAGGGTGACGATCTGTTCTGCACGGATCAGCGAGGCGATCCAGTGTGAGTTCCCCAGCACCCGGATGCCGGTCATCGAGAACTGGCCAACCTTCAGCCGTTCGTAGCCGCGGACGAAGGGGTTGTCATCCCGATTGCCGATATCGACGCCGCGATACTGGGTCTGGACGAAGTCCGGGGCCGCGTTGCGGGCGCCGGGAATGATGATCGGGAAGCCGGCATCGACGTCCAGCGGCAGGCTGCCACCCAGGCCGGAACCCAGGACCCCGATCAGCTGATCAACCGGGCTTGTCAGGTCGCTGACGGCGACGCCCAGTCCTTCGAGCAGGGCGCTGGCCACCGGAACCGGGAGATCCGAGCCCACCGAGCTGACAAGGTCACCGATGGCCTGGGCCCCGATCACGATGTCTTCTTCCGGGAACGCCGGCTGCAGAGCCGCAAAGGTGACATCGGCAACCGACACCTGCACCGGCAGGTTCGGCCGGAAGGAATATTCCGCAGCCACCGACCACTTGCCGATGTTGGTGTTGAAACTGATCCCGTACATCTGGATGTCTTCCGGGTAATCGATCACCACCTTCATGCTGTCCACAGGCAGGCAATCGCGCCCGGCCAGTTGGCAGCTGGTGAGCACATCCACACCGGAACCGGTGGCGATGTCATCGCGCAGCGGATTGCGGTCCGCAGCGAACAGCCCCAGGTAGGGCAGCCGGCTGTGGTACTTCATGTAATAAAACCCGAACTCGGTGCCGTTGTTGATGGCATCCGCAAACCAGTTGACGCGGAACCCGAATTGCCCGTCATCCCGTGGGTAGGCGTATTCGTCCTTGAGAATGGGTACCGAGAAGGAGGTATCCGTGACCAGGCTTGCCAGCGGGTTCTGCAGGCGCGCGGAACCGCGGTTTTCACCCGCAACCAGCGGGTCTTCGCTGAACTGACCCAGCGAGATCAGCCCGTAGCGGTAGGGACTGTCCGGGGAGCGGTAAAGCGGGTCGATGGTTCCGTAGAACGAGCCGCCCGGGTCGGCGATGACGGGTTTCCATTCCAGCTGGTAAAAGGCTTCGGCCGTGATGCCCTGGTCGGGAAACAGGTCGCCGGAGATGACCGCCAGCGGCACCGGCTGGAAGACCTCATTGATCTGGGCGCCGGTCTGGTGGAGGCGTCGTGCATCCGGCGGGTTGATTTCGTTGATCGAGTTCAGCGCCAGCAGGTTGGCTTCGCCCCAGCGGATTTTCTGCTGGCCGACCGAGATACTCAGCCCCCGTTCGCCGACGAAAAAGAAGCCGGAAAGCACAAGGTCGAGCAACGCGACCTCATTCCCAACCAGTTCCTCGATGCCGTCATCCCGCAGTGAGCGGCTGGGCTGGTACTTGGTGTTCCAGTGGGTTTCCTCAAAGTCGGTGTTGGTGTCATCGTAGAACGAGATCACGCGGGCTTTCAGGTTGAAGTCTTTCCAGCTGATGCCCAGGTCGGTGGTCAGCTTGCCCACCGCTGCGACCATGTCCCCCTTGTCGTAGTTCAGGTTGCCATCATCACCGCCGTGACCGAAGAAAGCTCCGGGGGCATCGACCAGTCGCTGGTTGGCTGTGGGGTCGTTGGTGAAGGAGAGGCAGTCGTCACCGTCACACAGGTTGGGGTCGAGGTTGAGCTTGGAGATCAGGGCCGGGTCACGATCTTCAATCCGCCACGCGGCGCCGAGACTGACGCGGTTGGTGAAACTGATCCCGAAATCACCGATGTCGTATTCCAGAGCCACTGCGTCGAGAGTCATGCTGCCAAATATGGCTGCGCCCAGAATTAGCTGTCTTCCGTATGACATCGTGTTTGTCCCCGATTGAATTGTGTGCGTGTTCCGTCTCCTCACAGGCTTAGCTCGGCCGTGCACGCGGAACGCAGTATACGCACCTTGCAAGATGCTGACGATTGCCGGTTTGGTCTCGCTTATTGTGACACCATTTAATGTCTCATGAGGCGCAAGTGCCCATGTTTGCTCGCTTGACGAGGGCACGGGTCGCACGTTAGTTTTGCCGACCGCGGGGGAGACGTAGCGATGTTATCGAAACCCGCTCGCGCGAGATTCATCGTTTCACTTCGAGGTGACTAATGCATTATTGGAAACTGACGCTGGCGGCTACTCTCGCCAGTGTGGCGGGAGCCGCAACGGCGGGTGTATCGGCGGCTGAAGCGGCCAAACTCGGCAACGAACTGACCCCGATCGGCGCAATTCGCGGCGCAAATTCCGATGGCAGCATCCCCGAATGGAAAGGCCGTGAGCTGTTCACGGATGAGCAAATCAATCTGACCCGCGAGCAACTGGAGCAGTGGCGCAAGAATGACCCCAAGAAGGTCCGCGACCTGGTCTACTCGGAACTGGAAAAGCGCAAGGGTGAAATCGGCGATGTCATCACCAAGCAATTCACCATCACCGCGCAGAACTACAAGCAATATGCCGACAAGCTGACGGCCGGGCATCAGGCGCTGTTCGAGAAGTACCCCGGTTACACGATGCCGGTTTACAACACGGTGCGTACCGGCTTCTTCCCGGATGAAATCTACGAAGCAACCAAGAAGAACGCGACCGCCGCATCACTGGTGGGTACCGATGACGTGAATGGCGCGTCACTGGGTTTCCCGTTCCCGATTCCGAAGTCCGGCGCCGAGGTGATCTGGAACCACAAGCTCAAGTTCCGTGGCAGTTCGGTCAAGCGCTACAACAACCAGGCCATCGTGAAGCCGGACGGCGATTTCAAGATCTCCAAGCTGATCGAGGATGTGAAGTTCAAGTACGCCAACATCGAAGAGCCGGGTGGCACCGATCTGCTGGCGTTCTACCTGTCGGAGGTCATCGAGCCGGCGCGGGTGGCTGGCCAGCTGACACTGGTACATGAAACCGCCGATGAAGGCGCGGGTGGCCGTCTGGCCTGGATCTTCAACCCGGGCCTGGGGCGCGTGAACCGGGCTCCTGACGTCGGCTACGACAACCCCTACATTGGAACCGACGGCGAGCAGTTCAACGACCAGGTGGACGTGTTCAACGGCTCCCTGAACCGTTACGACTGGAAACTGCTGGGTCGCAAGGAGATGTACATCCCGTACCACTCCTACGAAATCAACTCCCCGGAGCACAAATACACCGACCTGATCCGTGCCAACCACCTGAACCAGGACCTCACGCACTACGAATTGCACCGTGTGTGGGTCGTGGAGGCCACCGTGCGCGATGGCACCCGGCACCAGTTCAAGCGTCGCACCTTCTACGTGGATGAAGACAGCTGGGCGATCGCCGTCGTGGACTGCTACGACAACCGCGACCAGATGTGGAAGGTGCAGGAAGCCCACCTGATCACGGTACCGTTCGTACCGACCGTGACGGGCGCGCCGGAAACCATCTACGACCTGCAAACCGGTCGCTACTTCCTGACGGCCCTGACCAACGAAGACGAAACCTCCGACTTCGAGATCAAGTACAAGGACAACTACTTCACGCCGGCCAACCTGAAGCGGAAGGCACGTCGCAAGTAGTCCTTCGGGGACACGTCGAGGACACAACTTGAACGCACCCGGGTGGCAATCGTGCTGCCCGGGTTGTTTGAACAGGGGGATTAATGAGACTCAAGCCCTACTGGCAACGGGTGGTTGCCGTGCTGATCGCGGGGGGCGTATCCGGCACTGCGCTCGCCGGTAATACGTCACTGGCGCCGCAGCCCGCGCCGGTTCGACCCCATGCGGTCCACGCCAACCTCATTGATCTCGACAGGGTGGGAACGGCCCTCTTCGCGATCGGTGACTGGGGCGTGATTCTCAAGAGCACGGATGGCGGAACAAGCTGGGTGCAGAAGCCCAGCCCGGTTTCGGTCATGCTCAACAAGATCGAGTTCGTGGATGAGCGCAACGGCTGGATCGTCGGTCACGACGCCAACATTCTGGTGACCCGCGACGGTGGTGAAACCTGGGCCATCCAGTACCGCGATCCGGAATGGGGCAAGCCGCTCTACGACATCGTCATGCTCGACGCACAACACGGCATTGCTGTCGGGGCCAATGCCCGGATGATGCGAACCGAAGACGGTGGCGACAGCTGGGAGCTGTTCGAGCCGGACATGACCATCAACGGCACCAACTTCTACGGGATCGAGCAACTCGCCGATGGCACCCTGTTCATTCACGGGGAAAAGGGGATCCTGGGGCGCTCACTCGACCAGGGCGAAACCTGGGAGCAGGTCTTTTCGCCGTACTCGGGCAGCATCTTCGGGATGCTCCCACTGGGTGAGGGCGGGGCCTACCTGTTTGGTCTGCGGGGCACGGTTTACGCCGTCGGTGATGTGTCCAGTCTCGCCGCCATCGACCCCTACGAATGGGACGAATTTTCCCTGGAGACCATCTCCGACAATGCAGTCCTGGCCACGCTGGGCTTTCGCAACTATGACAACCCGCTGAAGGAGAGCCTGTTTGGAGGTGATTCACTGGGCGGGAATGATGTCGTTCTGGTGGGCGTAAACGGCGCCGTGGTGCGCAACGAGGGTGACCGCATGGAAACCCTGACGACCGACCTGGAGCTTTCGCTGGCTGATGCACTGGTCACGGACAAGGGTTTGATCACGGTGGGTCTGGGTGGCGTGACACGCGTGCCCTTTCGCAAGTAAGGCCGGGAAAGACAATGGAAAAACACGACTACCCACCGATTGAAGGGAACGACTGGACAGCACGCATCCTGCGGGTTGTGGAGCCGCCGATCTTCAAGACCCGGATGATGACCCTGGGCCTGCTGGTCCTGCTGACCCTGTTCTTCGGGTTCCACGCGGCACGTATTCAGCCGGATGCCGGCTGGCTCAAGTCGATCCCGCTGGATCACCCGTACATGCAGACCTTCCAGAAGTACTACCGTGACTTCGGCGGGGCCAACTCCGTGCTGTTCGCCCTGATCAAGGACAAGGACACCGGCGACATCTACGAAGCCGAGTTCATGAAGAAGATGGAGGAGGCCACCAACGATATCTTCTTCATGCCCGGCGTCGACCGCGCGCGGGTCATGTCCATCTTCACGCCGAATGTGACCTACGTGGAGAACATCGAAGGGGGACTGGCCGGCTCCAACGTGATTCCGGCGGACTACGCCCCCACCCCGGAGATGCTGGAGAAGGTCAAATCCAACGTGGGCAAGGCGCAGGTGATCGGGCGCCTGGTCACGGAAGATCAGCGCGGCGCGCTGATTGTGTCCGAACTGCTGGAATACGACCCCGACACCGGGGAGAAGCTGGACTACTTCCAGGTGGGCGAGTACCTGGAAGAGCTGCGCGCCAAGTACGAAAAGGACGGGGTCAACGTTCACATCATTGGTTTTGCCAAGATCGTGCACGACATGACCAATGCGGCCTTGCAGGTGACCCTGTTCTTCCTGCTGGCGCTGTTCATGACCGGAGCGCTGCTCTGGGCCTACACCGGCAACTTCAAGCTGGCGATGCTGCCGATGATCTGTTCGATCGTCGCGGTGGTCTGGGAGTTTGGTGCGCTGTCGGCGATGGGCTACGGACTGGACCCGTTCTCGATTCTGGTGCCGTTCCTGGTGCTGGCGGTATCGGTATCGCACGGGGTGCAGTACGCGAATGCGTGGGTTGCGGAGATCGACCACGGTCGTGACCGCTTCAATGCCTCCCTGGAGACCTTCCGGCGTCTCGCGATTCCGGGAACGGTGGCGCTGATTACCGATGTTGCCGGTTTCGCCACGATCTACCTGATCAACATCCAGGTGATCCGCGAAATGTCGATCAATGCGGCCCTCGGTGTGGCTGCGATCATCGTGACCAACAAGATCCTGATGCCGATCCTGCTCACCTTTATCGAGATCAAGGATCTGGATGGTTTCAAGAAAGGCCAGGAAATGCGCGAGAACCTGCTCTCGCCGATCTGGGATTTTCTGGCGCGTGCGACCGACCGTGGTCCGGCCATTGTCATTCTGCTGGTTTCTGCCCTGTTGCTTGGCTGGTCGGTGTGGATGAAGCCGGCGCTGAAGATCGGGGATGCGATCGAAGGCGTGCCGGAGCTGCGTCCGGATTCGCGTTTCAACCAGGATTTCCGGCAGATCATTGGCAATTTCGAAATCGGGGTGGATCAGCTCAAGGTCATCGCGGAAACGCGGCCCAATGCCTGTGTCGACTACGAGCTCATGAAGCAGATCGACAACTTCGAATGGCTGATGCAGGCCCAGGATGGCGTGCACTCCACGATGAGCCTGCTGACCTACGCCAAGCTGGTCTACCAGGGCCTGTCCGAGGGGCGGCTGAACGCGCTGGTGCTGCCGCGAAACCGCTTCGCACTGGCACAGGCTACCGCGCTGGTGCCGACGACCACTGGCATCCTGAATGATGACTGTGATGCGATGGCGATATTCATCTTCACCACCGATCACAAGGCGGAGACCATCGAGCGTCTGGTCCAGATCATCAAGGACTTCAACGCAGAAAATTCGGCCAGCTTCTACGCCGCATCGGATGTCACACCGGAGTACTGTGCCGAAAAACGTGGCCTGTTCTCCGAGTTCCGGGAACTGGAAGGGCAGGTCTTCGACCTGGCCAAGAGCGGTGCAGGCGACGCCAAGATCGAGGCGGCAAAAGCACGCCGCAACGATGTCCGTGATCGCTACGAGGGCATGGATCAGAACTGCCCGATCGAGTTTGCGCTGGCCTCGGGCAACGTCGGCGTGATGGCGGCGACCAACGAAGTCGTGCATGAGCAGGAACTGCAGGTCGTGCTGTGGGTGTATGCCGTGATCCTGGTCTTCATGTGGCTGTCGTTCCGCAGCGTGGCCGGGGTACTGGTGGTTGTTCTGCCACTGTCGCTGGTATCCACGATGGCCTACGCCGTGATGGCGGTGCTGGATATCGGGATGAAGGTGGCCACGTTGCCTGTGGTCGCTCTCGCCGTGGGTATCGGGGTGGATTACGGGATCTACGTGTATTCGGAAACCGCAGCTGCCCTGAACGAAGGCCGCACCCTGCGCCAGGCTTTCCGCTTCACCCTGGGAAGAACCGGCAAGGCGGTGGTCTTCATCGGCGTGTCGCTAGGGCTGTCGGTGGCGACCTGGCTGATGTCCGAGCTTCAGTTCCAGATCGATATGGGCATCATGCTGATGTTCATGTTCACGGCGAACATGTTCGGCGCCATCATGATCCTTCCTGCACTGGCGCGTTTCCTGCTCAGGCTCAAGCCCGAGCAGAAATAGCCGTGACGTGATTGCAAAAAACCCCGGCCAGTGCCGGGGTTTTTTTGTGTATGCTGAAATAAAACTGCATCTGCAGGGCGTGCAATCAACCCGGAGGGGAGACGATGTCAAAAGGACTGCTTAAAAACATTTACCTGTTTGAGCACTTTTCCGACGACGAACTGACGCAGATCGAAGGCGTGGTCAACAAGCGGAACATGGAAGCGGGCCAGACCGTTTTCAGCCAGGGACAGGCGGCAGAAAGCCTGTTCGTGATTGCCTATGGTTCGATCCGGCTCACGCAGGAAAGCCAGAGCGGCGACACCGTCATCCGTCCCTTGGCAACCGGCTCGCATTTTGGCGAAATGGCCATGCTTGACGAACGACCCCGCTCCGCATCCGCAACGGCGATGGAGCATTCCGAACTGCTGGAAATACCCTACACAGGCCTTCTCGCGCTGTTTGACGCGCAACCTGCCATTGGCCTGAAGTTCTACCGGGCCCTGGCTCACTACCTCTCCGGGCGCCTACGGGACACCACCGAGCAGTTGGGCTTTGCGCGGACACACTTTCGCGCTGGCTGACCCCGGCATAAAAAAAACCCCGGTAAGAACCGGGGTTTTTTCGCTGGAAAGCCTGAAATCAGGCGCCAACCAGACTCTGGCCGCACACCCGTATGGTGTTGCCCGTGATGCCGACGGCACCAGGCGTGGACAGGAAGGTAATCAGCTCGGCCACGTCGAGGGGCTCGCCGCCCTGCGACAGTGAGCACAGGCGCCGGCCCGCTTCACGGATCGTGAAGGGCATGGCCGCGGTCATGCGGGTCTCGATGAAGCCCGGAGCGGCGGCGTTGAAGCAGATGCCCTTGGCCGCGTTTTCGGTGGCCCGGGCGGCCACGTAGCCAATCAGACCGGCCTTGGTGGCCCCGTAGTTGGTCTGGCCCATGTTGCCGGAAATGCCACCAATCGAAGACAGGCACACGACCCGGCCTTGCGGCTTGATGGCGTCCGCAGCGAGCAGCGCATCATCCACCGCGACAATGGCCGCCAGGTTGATGTTCTGCACCAGGTCCCAGAACTGCTCTTTCATGTTCGCGATGGTCTTGTCGCGCGTTACGCCGGCATTGTGCACGACGATGTCGACACCGCCGTGGGTGTCCTTGAAGAACTTGACCAGCTTTTCCGGGGTCTGCGGGTCGGTGATATCCATGGCCAGGGCCGTGCCGCCGATTTTCTGTGCCGTGGCACTGAGGGTCTCGGCGTCCTGCGGAATATCCAGCACGACGACATGCGCGCCTTCCAGGGCCAGACGCTCGGCCGTGGCAGCACCAATGCCGCGTGCGCCGCCGGTCACCAGGGCGACCTTGCCGGCCAGGGTTTCGGTGGCCGCAGCTTTCTTGGTCGGGGCCTTTGCTTCCTTGGTGACACGTACGGCCTGCCCATCCACGTAGGTGGAGTGGTTCGACATGAAGAATCGAATCGGGCCGTCCAGGCGGTTTTCAGCGCCTTTCTCAACGTAAAGCAGGTTGACGGTGGAGCCCTTCTTGCCCACTTCCTTGGCCAGCGAGCGACTGAAGCCTTCAACGGCCCGTGCGGCGGTGCGCGCGGCGACCGTTTTCTGCAGCTCCGGGACCGGTGCCAGCAGTACGATGCGGCCGTTGTTTTTCAGCCGGCGGGGAATCGGGTGGAAGAAGTCGTAGAGGGCGCGGATGTCAGCCGGGTTCGCAAAGCCGGTGGCATCGAAGACGAAACCATCGAATTTCTGACCATCGACCAGCGTGGACGGGCTGGACTGGTCTGCGGTCGCGCCCATGTCCTTGAGGGTGGCCAGCACGGACTTGGCGGCAAAGCCGTTGGCGGCACTGCCGAGGAGAACGGTTTTGCCGGCCAGGGGCTCGGCCTGGTAGGCACTGCGTGCACGCGCCAGCGACGGCGGTGTCGGCAAGCCAATGTTCTTGAAGATGGCACGCGCCGCGGGATTTTCCGCCAGCTTGACCAGATAGTCGCTCATGAAGAGGGGTCTCCCGAATCAAAAAAGGTCACGGCAGCCGAAGCTAACCAGTTGATGTTCCGAATAAACACAGGACGGGAATGGTTCCGTACACCTGCGTATGGCGAAGCAGCATATCCGCATTGCTGCAGTGCGTCAAACCGCTATTTGAGTTGTGCAGAACTCAGGCCCAGCACCCTGCGGGCAATGATCAGCAGCTGAATTTGCTGGGTGCCCTCAAAGATGTCCAGGATTTTTGCGTCGCGCGCCCATTTTTCCAGCAGCTCATCTTCACCGTACCCCAGGGCACCACACATTTCGGCGCAGGTCAGCGTGACCTCGGTAACCATCCGCCCTGCCTTCGCCTTGGCCATCGAGGCTTGCAGCGAGTTGGGCTGCCCGTTGTCGGCCATCCACGCGGCGCGGAGCGTCAACAGCCGTGCGGCCTCCCATTCGGCTTCCAGGCGGGTCAGTTCCGCCATGGCTGCGGGCTGGGTCCAGCGGTTGGTGCTGTAGTCGGTATCAAGCCCGGACCGCCCCAGCAAGTGCCGGCAACGCTCCAGTGCGGCCCGGGCACAGCCGATGGCCATGCCGGCGACGACCGGACGGGTGTTGTCGAAGGTCTGCATGACCCCGCCGAAGCCCTTCTGCGTGTCCACCTCGGGGGAGCCGAGCAGGTTGGCGGCCGGAACCCGGCATTTGTTGAAGCGGATGGTCGCGGTATCCGATGCGCGGATGCCGAGTTTGTGCTCCAGCCGGACCAGTTCCATGCCTTCGGTGTCCTTGGGGACCACAAAGGACTTGATGGCCGCGCGGCCGGCACGGGGATCCAGCGTGGCCCAGACCACGACGTGGTCGCAGCGCTCGCCGGCGGTGATGAAGATCTTTTCGCCATCGATGATGTAGTCGTCGCCATCGCGGGTGGCCGTGGTGCGGATCGCGGCCGAGTCCGAGCCGCATCCGGGTTCGGTGATCGCCATGCCGGCCCAGCAGCCGGCGAAACGTTTTTTCTGCTCCTCGTTGGCGACAGCGGCAATGGCGGCATTGCCGAGGCCCTGACGGGGCAGCGACAGGGCCAGCCCGACATCGCCCCAGCACAGTTCGATCAGACCCAGCACCGTATTCATGTTGGCGCCGTTGCGCACCGCGTCGGTGCCATCCCTGGCGGACTGCGCCAGTCCGGAGGCGCCGGCTCCGCGCCCGCTGGCATTCAGCCCATCGAGCAGGGCGGCGAGCATGTCCAGTTCCTTGGGGTAGGCATGCTCCGCCTTGTCGTATTTCCGGGAAATCGGACGAAAAACCTCGTTGGCGACCTGCTGGGCCTGGTTGATCAATGCCTTGAACTTGCGGGGCTGTTCGAGCTGGATCATGCGATGAGTCCCCCTTCCTGGACGGCGACGGCACGCAGGTCGCGGTACCAGCGTTCGACCGGATATTCCTTGACGAAGCCGTGTCCGCCCAGCAGCTGAACGCCGTTGCTGCCAATCTGCATGGCGTGCTCGGCGCAATAGCGGTGGGCGAGCACCGCTTCGCGGTGAAACGGCAGGCCCTGGTCATAGCGGGACAGCGCCCGCCATGTCATCAGGCGCATCGCATCGACCTCGGTAGCGATCTCGGCCACCATGAAGGCCACGGCCTGCCGCTGGGCAAGCGGTTCGCCAAAGGCCTTGCGCTCGGTGACATAACCGCTGACCTGTTCCAGCACCGCGCGGACACAGCCGATGGCAAGACTGCACCACATCAGACGGGCCAGATGGATGGCGTCGGCAAAGGCGGTCTCGTCACCCAGCATGGCGCCGGTGCTGACGCGAACCTTGTCAAAGCGAATGCGCCCCAGCCCGCCGCCACGCAGCCCCATGCTGTCGTCGCGGTGGCGGGTCAGTCCTTCGGCACCTTTCTCGACCAGCAGCAACCGCGGTCCCAGCTTGTCGCAGTCGACGCTGACGATAAACAGCTCGGCAAATCGCCCCAGCGGGACCAGCCGCTTCTCGCCACTGATCACCCACTGGTCGCCTTCCTGCCGGGCCAGACAGCGCGGCCGCATGGGGTCAGGGGCGACTTCGGTGCCGACAACCGCGAAGGCCGCGTCGGGCGGCGATTCACCGGTGAAGGCGGTCAGGTATTGCATTTGCTGTTCGGCATTGCCCCAGGTGGCCAGGGCGTTGGCGACGCCGACCGGCGCAAGCAGGGCACAAGCCTGGCCCATGTCACCCCAGCCCAGACTTTCGGCAACCAGCCCGCTGGTAACGACGCTACGCTCCGAGCCGGCCCCGCCCAGCTTCTCAGGGACGGCAAGCTGGGCCAGGCCCAGAGCATTGGCCTGGGTCCAGATCTCCTCGCTGGGCTCCATGTGCGCTTCTGCATCAGCCGCAGCGGGTCGCAGCAGCTCCGCGGCGAAGCGCTCCGTGGCTTCCTGCATCATGGCCTGTTCATCGCTGGGTGTCAGGTCGAACAACCCACCGGACTGGCTTTGCTGCAGGCGCTCGGGTTGCAACAACTTGCGCACCGCATTGAACTGGCTTCCCGCAAGGTTGGCAGCACCAAAGCTGGCCTTGGACGCCGTATACAGCGCCTTTTCGGCGGGTTTGCGCAGGCCGAGCTTGTCCACGGCTTCGGAGCCGGCAAAGCGGTTCAGCAACGAAAGGCCGAAACCCTGAATGTCACGCTTCGATTTGTCCATCGGTGTCCCCCGTGGGTGCTGGGGGACTAGTTTTACAGCAAACGATGGTAACGATGTGAAACGCGGAACCGCCCGGTCAACGGCAGTGCGCGGTCCTAGCGGGGGCGGGCCAACCCGTCACGGACAAAGTTGGGGATCGCCAGTGCGCCGGCCAGCGTGCCGGCATTGAAATACCGGGATTGCTGGGCCATCGCTTCGACCCGGCTGGCAACCGGTTCCGGCCGTGGCCCCTGCTTGAGCGCCACCGTTGCGCTCCACCAGCCCGAGGGGTACACCGGCTGGGGGAAATGCAGCAGATGGGTTTCGGCAAAGCCTTCGGCCTGCAGTGAATCGTGCACGGAACAGATCAGGTTCATGTGCAGCAGCGGTGACTCGGTTTGCTGAACCAGCATCCCGTTGGCCGCCAGGCTGCGCACGCAGTCCTTGTAGAACGCGCGGTTGAACAATCCTTCGGCGGGGCCGACCGGGTCCGTGGAGTCGATGATGATCAGGTCAAAACTCGCATCCGGCGCATTGCGGACGTGGGCAATGCCATCGTCAAACAGCAGTTTCGCGCGCGGGTCGTCGTTCGAGGCACACAGATCGGGGAAATACTGCTCGGCAAGGCGGGTGACGCGTTCATCGATTTCGACCTGGGTGACCGTTTTCACCACGTCGTGGCGGAGCACTTCGCGCAGGGTACCGCAATCGCCACCGCCGATGATGAGTACCCGTTGCGGATCCGGGTGCAGGCACAGGGCCGGATGGGTCAGCATTTCGTGGTAAAGGAAATTGTCCCGGTCGGTCAGCATGACCGCGCCATCGATCACCATCAGGCGACCAAAGGTGTCGGTCTGGTAGATCTCGATATCCTGAAAGTCACTGCGTTCACTGTGCAGTTTTTCCCCCAGGCGCAAGCCGAATGCCGTGCCTGCGGGCTCGAATTTCTCCAGAAACCAGTCCTGCTCCATTACCATCGCCTTTTTTTCATGTGTGGTGACGCCAGTACGCTGGCGGCTCCGCGAATTATGCAGCAGGCACCCTATGCGCGGCACCGGCCATCGGACAGAAGACTCCGCCCGACTCTACAACCTCGACGCCTGGGCGCAGGGCTTTTTTGCCGTCAGGCCCGATGGGCGGCTGGCGGTGACACCTGCTTCGGGCGAGCCGGTGGCGCTGGACGCGATCATTCAGCAGGCCCGCGCCCAGGGTTTGAAGACCCCGCTGCTGCTGCGATTCCCGCATATTCTCCGGCAACGTGCCGACATGCTGTGCGCGGCCTTTGACGGGGCGATTGCCACCGAAGGCTACACCGGGGCGTATACGCCGGTGTACCCGATCAAGGTGAACCAGCAGGGCAGTGTCGTCAGCGCCTTGCTGGAGCACCCGCGGCTGGGTCTGGAGGCCGGCAGCAAGCCGGAGTTGCTGGCCGTGCTGGGGCTGCTTCCCGAGGGGCGTCCGATCATCTGCAACGGTTACAAGGACCGTGCCTATATCCAGTTGGCGATGATTGCCGAGCAGATGGGGCACCCGACCACGCTGGTTATAGAAAAAATGTCGGAAATCCCCCGCATCGCCGAGGTGGCTGCGGAAATGGGTGTCCGGCCACGTCTGGGCCTGCGGGTGCGGCTGGCCTCGGTGTCCAAGGGACATTGGCAGAACACGGGCGGGGAAAAGTCCAAATTCGGCCTGGCCGCGCCGCAGGTGCTGGAAGCGATTCGGCAGCTGCAGGCCAGTGCTCTGCTTGACTGCCTGGGTCTGATCCACTGTCATCTGGGTTCGCAAATCGCCAATCTGCGGGATATCCGTACCGGCCTGCGCGAGGTGGGCCGTTTCTTTGTCGAGCTGACACGCGCCGGGGCCCCGATTCAGGTGGTGGACGTGGGCGGCGGACTGGGCGTCGACTATGACGGCACACGTTCACGCGCCAGCTGTTCAATGAACTATCAGCTCGCTGACTATGCGGCGGCAGTCGTGACCACACTGGCCCATGCGGCGGAGCAGGCCGGGCTGGCCGCGCCCGACATTGTCAGCGAGTCCGGCCGCGCACTGACGGCACACCATGCCGTGCTGGTGACCGATGTCAGTGACAGTGAGGGACCGGTGCTGCCCGAGCCCTGGGTGCCGGGGCCGGATGCTCCGCTGGTGCTGCAGGAGCTGGCCGGGCTGCTGGAAGTCCCCGTGCAGCCGCTGGAGTGCCTGGAGGAGGGGCGGGTGATGATTGACCAGGTGCAGTCCGGTTTTGCCCGCGGAGACTACAGCCTGCAGGAGCGTGCCGACGCGGAAAACCTGTGGCTGCAGTTGCTGTTCACCATCCGCAAGCGGCTGGATCCGAACAGCCGCAGTCAGCGCGAAGCACTGGATGAGCTGCGTGAAAAGCTGGCGGACAAGCTGTTCTGCAACTTTTCGCTGTTTCAATCGCTGCCGGATGCCTGGGCCATCGATCAGGTGTTTCCGATCATGCCGCTGCAGCGCCTCGACGAGCGGCCGACGCGCATGGGTCTGATCCGTGACCTGACCTGCGACTCGGACGGGCGGGTGGACATGTATGTCGACAGTGACGGGCTGGAATCCACGCTGCCCATTCATGACATCGCCACCGGAGAGGATTATCTGCTGGGGTTCTTCATGGTCGGTGCGTACCAGGAGATCCTCGGTGACATGCACAATCTCTTCGGCGATACCGATGTGGCCAATATTGATGTCG
>JBFHON010000015.1:0-19474 GCA_041593295.1 Oceanococcaceae bacterium
ACGCGGCAACCTCCAGCGTCTGCTCCAGGATGGCGACCACCAGATCCGCGAAGTCCATCCCGGCAGCCCTGGCTGCCATGGGCACCAGGCTGTGGGAGGTCATGCCCGGCGAGGTATTGGCTTCCAGCAACCAGGGCTGGCCGTCGGCATCGAGCATGAAATCGACCCGGCCCCAGCCGCGGCAGCCCAGCGCCCGGTAGGCGCGCAGGGCCAAAGCCTGCAGCTCCGCCATACGGGCCGACCCCAGATGCTCCGGCACCCCGTATCGGGTGCTGTCCAGTTCGTACTTGGCGGCGTAATCGTAAAACTCGGTCGCCGGCGTGATCTGGATCAGGGGCAGGGCCACCTCTCCCAGTACCGCAGCGGTCAGCTCCGGGCCGCTGACACCGGCCTCCGCCACGACCACATCATCCTGCGCGACGGCGCGCTGATACGCAGCAACCGCAGCCGAAGCAACGGACACCTTGGACAGCCCCACACTGGAGCCTTCCCGCGCCGGCTTCACAAAGAATGGCAGGCCCAGCGTTTCCACCGCCTGCTCTGCATCCTGTTCGCAGCTCAGGATGCGATAGGCCGGCGTTGGCAGCCCGGCCGCGCTCCAGACCTGCTTGGTCCGCAGCTTGTCCATTGCCAGCGCCGACGCCGCAAAGCCGCTGCCGGTATAGGGCAAGCCCAGGTAATCGAGCACCGCCTGGGTCTGGCCGTCCTCCCCGCCGCGGCCATGCAGGGCAATGAACACCCGTGCAAAACCGGCCTCGCGCAATCCCAGGATGCGCTCCGGCGTCGCATCGACCAGGTGCGCATCCACGCCGCGACTGCACAGTGCAGCGTGGACGGCGGCACCGCTGTCCAGTGACACCGCGCGCTCATCGGACCAGCCTCCGTAAAGGACGGCAACCCGGCCAAACCGGCTCATGCGGCCACCCCCACGATTCGGACTTCCGGCACCAGTTCCACGCCAGAGCGGCTCTTTACCGTCGTGCGCACGTGGTTGATCAGCGCCTCGATATCGGCGGCGGTTGCCGAGCCCCGGTTGAGTATGAAGTTCGCATGCTTCTCGGCCACTTCAGCCTCGCCCATGCGAAAGCCCTTGAGACCGGCCTCTTCAATCAAGGCCGCAGCGTGGCCATTGGGCGGGTTCCGGAAAACCGAACCACAGGAGGGTTGCCCCACCGGCTGCCGGGCCTTGCGCTCGGCGATCATGGCGCGCAACTCGGCCTGCAATGCCTGGGAGTCCGCTGCCGGCTCCAGCTGCAACTCGGCCGCCAGGAAGATCAGACCGGGCTCCGGCATCTCCACCTGGCGGTAACCCGCGGTGAAGGCCTCTGCGTCCCACTCGCCTACCTCGCCCTGTGAACGCAGGGCCTGGACCCGACGCACGACTTTCCAGGTTTCACCGCCCCAGGCCCCGGCGTTCATCGCCAGTGCCCCACCGATTGAACCGGGAATACCGCCAAAAAAGGTGGCGCCAGCAAAGCCCTGACGGGCGGCCTGTGTCGCCAGTGTGGCGCAATGCACCCCGGCGCCGACCATGACCTGCCCATCTTCGCCAAACTCGATGCTGGATAGCGCGTCGTACAGGCTGATCACCGCACCCGGCCAGCCGCCGTCTCGCACCAAAAGGTTGCTGCCCAAACCGACCGGCAGCACCGGGCCGTCATAGGCCTTCAGGAAGGCCTGGAGGTCGGCGATATCAGCCGGCCGGAACCAGACATCGGTGGAGCCGCCAGCACGCCAGCTCACATGACCGGCCATGGGCTCGTTGTAACGCAGTTCACCGCGGACGCTGGCGAGCATGGTCATGCCTGCACCCCCTGTGCGACCAGAGCCTGGGCCTGACTGCTGATGTCGCCTGCGCCCATGAACAGCAACAAGTCACCCGGCTCGGCGATGCGGGCAACCTGAGCCGGCAGGTCAGCCAGGCTGGCGACAAACACCGGTTCGGCATTTCCACGCAGCCTGACAGCCCGCGCCAGACTCCGGCCATCAGCCTGGGCAATGGGTTTTTCACCCGCCGGATAGACCTCGGTCAGCAGCAGCGCAGGTGCCTGCGACAACACCCGCGCAAAGTCCTCGAACAAGTCACGGGTCCGGCTGTAACGATGGGGCTGGAATACCAGTACGCAGCGCCGATCTGGCCAGGCGGCACGCACCGCCGAGAGGGTGGCTTCCAGTTCCCGCGGGTGGTGGCCGTAATCGTCAATGACCAGGGCGGAGCCACCCTGCGGCAGCGCCAGTTCACCGAGCACTTCACAACGACGCCCCACGCCCTTGAACTGCGCCAGCGAATCGGCCACCTCGGCAGCGGGCAGACCCAGCTCCTCGGCGACGGCCAGCGCCGCGACGGCGTTTTGCACATTGTGACGCCCCGGTAGCGCCAGACGCACTTCGACCGGCTCCCGCCCCGGTGCGTGGAACAGGAACACGCTGTCCGCACCCTCCGCACGCAATTCACTGGCGCGGTAATCGGCCTGCTCGGCAAACCCGTAGGTGGCGAAGGGGCGCCCGATCTCGGCGCTCAGGCGCATGAGTTCATCATCGTCTGCGCACAACAGCGCCAGCCCGTAAAACGGCAATTGCTGCAGAAACTGCACGTAGCTCTGGTACAGACGCTCAGGGTCGTGACCGTAGGTCTCCATGTGGTCCAGGTCCACATTGGTGACCACACTCAGCATCGGCGTCAGGTGCAGGAAGGAAGCATCGCTTTCGTCGGCCTCCGCAACGAGGTACGGGCCCGTGCCCAGCGCGGCGTTGGCACCGGAGCTCTTCAGGCGCCCGCCGATGACGTAGGTCGGGTCGAGTTCACCGGCCGCCAGCACCGTGGCGGTCAGACTGGTCGTAGTGGTCTTGCCATGGGTCCCCGCAATGGCGATACCGAAGCGGAAACGCATCAACTCGGCCAGCATTTCCGCACGCCGGATCACCGGCACCCGTTGCTCGAGCGCTGCGGCCACCTCGGGGTTGTCGCTACCGACCGCGCTGGAGCGCACCACCACGTCGACATTGGCCACATGCTCGGCGGAGTGCCCGATCTGCACCGTTGCACCCATCGCACGCAACCGCTCCACGACCGCAGACTCGCGCATGTCGGAACCGCTGACGGTGTAGCCCAGATTGACCAGCACCTCAGCGATCCCCGCCATGCCCGAGCCCCCGATACCGACAAAGTGCACGCGGGCGACCTGCCGCAAACGGGCATCGAGCATGCGACTGATCGCTGCAGCGTCGATCATGCGCGCACCTCCAGGGTTTCCATGCAGGCATCCACCAGCAGGGCACTGGCCTCCCGCGGCGCGATTTCCCGTGCCCGCTGCGCCCGGGCCAGCAGTTCCTCGGGCCGCGCCACGATCTCCTCCAGCAGGGTCGCCAGGGCCGTCGGCGACAATTCAGCTTCCGGCATCATCCACGCTGCACCGGCATCCACCATGTAGCGGGCATTCGCGGTCTGGTGGTCATCAATGGCATGCGGCAGCGGCACGCATATCGCGGGCAGACCCACCGCCATGATTTCCGCCAGACTCAACGCACCGGCACGGCAGATCACCAGATCCGCCTCCGCGTAGGCCGCAGGCATGTCGTCGATGAAGGCCTCCGGTGTGATCTGCAGGCCGGCTTCGGCGTAGGCCTGCACCGCCTCATCCAGGGTTCGTCCCGCCTGATGCCGGACCTGTGGCCGGCAACTTTCCGGCAGCTTGGCCAGCGCCGCGGGCACCGTCTGGTTCAGAACCCGTGCTCCCTGGCTGCCACCCAGCACCAGCAACCGCACCGGCTGCTGCGAACCCACACCACGCGCCGCCGGCTCCGCCAGGGCAAGAATGTTCGCGCGTACCGGGTTCCCGACCACCGCGCTGCGCGGCAGCGTATCCGGGTAAGCCGTAAAGACCCGCTGCGCAAAGCGGGCCAGCAATCGATTGGTGGATCCGGCGCGGGCATTCTGCTCATGAATGAACAGCGGAATGCGCGCCAGCCAGGCCGCCAGTCCACCCGGTGCGGCGGCATAACCACCAAAGCCGAATACCACCTGCGGCTTGATGCTGCGCAGCAACCGCCAGGCCTCGAAGACTGCACGGGTCAGGTTCAACGGCATCAGCAGGCGTGTTGCCCAGCCCTTGCCACGCACGCCGCCGATATGAACGGTGTGCAGATCGATCCCGTTTTCGGGCACAAGCCGGGTTTCCAGCCCTTTTTCGGTACCCAGCCAGTCCACCTGCACACCCCGGTCACGCAATCCTGCAGCCAGCGCCAGGCCGGGCATGATGTGCCCTCCTGTACCACCGGCCATGATCAGAACCCTCATGGCGCTTCCTCCGCCAGGCGGGCTTCCATGCCCACCCGCAACAACAGCGCCACGGCCATCATGCAGGCGAGCAGATGACTGCCCCCATAGCTGAAGAATGGCAGCGGCAGGCCCTTGGTTGGCAGCAACCCCATGTTGACGCCCATGTTCAAACCCGCCTGCAGCACCAGCCACAGCGTCAGCAGAATCGCCAGATGCCCGGCAAATTCGAGCCCGGCGGCATAGGCGCTGTCGGCAATGCGCCAGCCGGCTTTCAGCAGCAGCAGAAAACCCGTGATCAGCAACACCACGCCCAGCAGACCGAATTCTTCGGCAAATACGGCAAAGATGAAATCGGTGTGCGTTTCCGGGAGGTACAGCAGCTTCTGCACGCTGTTCCCCAGGCCTTCGCCGAACAGGTGGCCGCGACCGATCGCGATCAGTGACTGCGTCAGCTGAAAGCCCCCATCGAAGGCCTGTGCCCAGGGGTCACGGAAAGACAGCAGCCTCTCCACGCGATAGGGCTCGATCACCGCCAGCGAGTACAGCCCCACACCGCCCAGCCCGACCATCGCGCCGCAGTGCGCAGCCGGCGCCCCCGCCACGAACAGGAAACCGAAGACCACCGCCAGGATGACTGCCGTCGCACCGAAGTCCGGCTCCAGCAACAGGAAGAAAGCCGCACAGGCTACCGGCGCCAGCGGCTTCAGCAGACCCAGCCCGCCGGCCTGCAGCGCACTCTTGTGACGGACGGCGTATGCCGCGACGTAGATGAACAGCCCCAACCGGGCAAACTCGCTGGCCTGCAGGCGAACAGGCCCGAGATTGAACCAGCGCTGCGCCCCGTTCACGGTCACCCCGATGCCGGGGACCAGCACCAGCAGCAGCCCGAGCACCGACAGGCCGAGCAGCACATAGCTGGATCGCTCGTACAGGCGCGTTGGTACCTGCAGGATCACCAGCCCGATGACCAGACCCAGTCCGGCATAGATCATCTGCCGGTCGAAGAAATGCCGCGGGTCACCCCAGCTGCGATCCGACACGGCCACGGATGCCGATGCCACCATCACCAGACCCACCCCCAGCAACAGGCTGACGATCAGCAGCAGCTGCCGGTCCAGCAAGTTCCAGTGCAGGCGAAATGACAAGGCGAAGTTCATGCGGAAACGACCTCGCGCACGTACTGACGGAATTTTTCGCCGCGCTCCTCATAGCCGGAAAACTGGTCGAAACTGGCACAGCCCGGGGACAGCAGCACCGCGTCGCCGGACTGCGTCACGGCCGCCGCCCGCTGCACCGCCGCACGCAGGTTCTCCACCCGCTCGACGGCATCCAGGCCGGCCAGTTGCTCGCGAATCTTCAATGCATCCTGGCCGAACAGGATCACCCGCCGCGCCTTTGTCTGTAGCAGTGGCAGCAGGGGTGAGAAATCTCCGCCCTTGGCCTGCCCGCCTACCAGCACGACCAGCGGCCCATCAAGACCGGCAACCGCAGCCTCCAGCGCACCGACATTCGTGCCCTTGGAATCATTGATCCAGGTCACACCCTGATGGGTGGCCACCCATTCACAGCGGTGCGGCAGACCCTGGAAGTCCGCCAACGCTGCCAGTGCAGGGCCGCGATCCCAGCCCAGCGCATCGCCAATGGCCAATGCAGCGGCAGCGTTCAGGTGATTGTGGGCACCAACCAGCTTCAGCTCGGCGGTGCTGCAGACCGGCTCTTCTCCCTGCCAGATCTGGCCATCCGCCACGCGGTAATCCGCACCCTGGGTGGTCCCAAAGGTTCGCGACCGGTCGCCATGCGGCAAGCCCATCACGACCGCATCATCGGCATTGCGGATGGCAATTTGTGCCGCTTCATAGACCCGGCCCTTGGCGGCTGCATAGGCCTCCAGAGAGCCGTGCCGGTCCAGGTGATCCGGGCTCACGTTCAGTACCGCGCCCACAGCCAGAGGGGGGCGCTCGCAAAGGTCCAGCTGAAAACTGGACAATTCCAGCAAATAGCCGTCGGCTGCCGGGTCGAGAATATCCAAGGCCGGCGGCGCCAGATTGCCCCCGGCGGGCATGTTCAGCCCGCATCCCGCAGCCATCTGCGCCAGCGCAGTGACCACGGTACTTTTCCCATTGGAGCCAGTCACACCGACCACCGGCCGGTCGACCACGCGCAGGAAAACCGCGATATCGCCCAGCACGGGCAGGCCCCGCTGCTTTGCCGTCACCAGCAGCGGATGCTGCAGAGGCAGCCCGGGTGAGACGGCCAGCCAGTCCACACCGTCCAGCGATGCCTCCGCTGCGCTGTCACCACAATGAACGGGCACCCCGGGGTATTCCGCCTTGATGGTTTCCAGCGCCGGCGGGCTGCGGCGCGAATCCCAGACCCGGACCGTGCAACCCTGCGCCGTCAGAAATCGCAGCAGACTTTGCCCGGTCGCACCAAGCCCGCAGATCAGCACGTTATTTCCCAGCGACTGGAGTGCGTTCACGTTCATCAGCGCACCTTCAGCGTCGCCAGCCCGATCAGCACCAGCACCAGCGTGATGATCCAGAAGCGGACGATGATCTTGGGCTCGGCCCAGCCGGCCAGTTCGAAGTGATGGTGCAAGGGCGCCATGCGGAAGATGCGCTTGCCGCGAAGCTTGAAGCTGCCGACCTGCAGGATCACCGAGACGGTTTCGGCGACAAAGACTCCGCCCATGATGAACAGCACGATTTCCTGACGCACCAGCACCGCAACCACGCCCAGCGCCGCCCCCAGAGCCAGCGCGCCCACATCACCCATGAACATCTGCGCCGGATAGGTGTTGAACCACAGAAAGCCCAGACCCGCCCCGCAGATCGACGCACAGAAAATGGTCAGTTCGCCCACCCCGTGAACCGCAGGAATACCGAGGTAATCGGCGAAATTCGCATGCCCCGAGGCATAGGCGAAGATGGCCAGCGCAGCCGCCACCATCACGCAGGGCATGATGGCCAGGCCATCCAGCCCATCGGTCAGGTTCACCGCATTGGACGAACCCACGATCACCAGATAGCTCAGCAGCAGGAAACCATAGCCGAGCGGAATCGCCACTTCCTTGAACACGGGAACATAAAAGGTGGTGCTGACCTCACCCGGTGCCAGCACCATGATCGCCACCGCAGCCACCAGGGCCGCAAGGGACTGGCCGGCATATTTCTGGCGAGCCGAGAGGCCGTCCGAGCTGCGACGCTTGAGTTTCAGCCAGTCATCGGCGAAGCCGACAACGGCAAATGCCAGCGTGCACAGCAGTGCGATCCAGACCGCGCTGTTGGAGAGGTCGGCCCATAACAGCGTGCTGGTCGCCACTGCGGCGATGATCAGGGCCCCACCCATGGTCGGGGTCCCGGCCTTGGTCTGATGACTTTCCGGGCCCAGCTCCCGGATCGGCTGACCGACCCGCTGATACACCAGCCAGGCAATGAAGCGCGGCCCCAGCAGCAGCGATACCAGGAACGCCGTCAGCGCCGCCAGAATCGACCGCAGCGTGATGTACTGCAGGGCGCGCAGTGGGGTGAAATCCGCAGCCAGCCAGTCGGCAAGGTGATTAAGCATGCGCCTGCTCCCGTTGCAACGCGGTCACGGCTGTATCCATCTGCGCACTGCGCGATCCCTTGATCAAAATTGAACGAAAATCCCGCCCTTCCGTCAGCAGGGCCCGGGTCATGTCTGCGGCGGAGGCAAAATGACGCCCGCCTTCGCCGAATGCAGCGCTGGCTTCACGAGCCAGCTCACCGCAGGTCCACAGCGCGTCGATGCCTTGCTCACGCGCCTGCTGGCCGACATGGCCATGCAGCGCGGGCGCCTCGGCGCCCAGCTCCGCCATGTTCCCCAGGCACAGCAGCTGGGGATGCTGCTGTTCGGCAAGCACGTCCAGTGCCGCACCGACCGAACCGGGGTTGGCGTTGTAGCTGTCGTCCCAGAGCACTCGCCCGGCATCCAGGGCAATGCGATGCAGGCGACCGGCGACCGGATGAAACCGCTGCAGTCCGCTCACGATCTGCTGCGGGGTGACACCCAGCGCAGTCGCGGCAGCGGCCGCAGCGAGCGCATTGTGCACATTGTGACGACCCGGCGCAGACAGCTTCAGCGGCAGACGCTCACCGTGGATCACCAGATCGAATTCCGTCGCCTCGGCACTCGTCCTGAGGTTGTCGGCACGCACCGCGGCCGCATCGGTGCCGAAGTCCAGAACCGGGCGCTTCCCGGCGAGTTCGCGCCACAATGGCGCATAGGCATCGGCGGCATTGATGATCGCTGTCCCGTCGACAGCCAGACCGGCAAATATTTCGCCCTTGGCCCGGGCAACCCCTTCGATCGAACCAAAGCCTTCGAGGTGCGCCGCTGCGGCCAGGGTGATCAGACTGACGTCCGGCCGCGCCCACGCGCAGTACCGGGCGATTTCTCCGGCGTGATTGGCTCCCATTTCGATCACGGCAAAAGCCTGATCCGCGCGCAAGCGCAAAAGCGTGAGGGGAACACCCAGGTGGTTGTTCAGGTTGCCAGCGGTCACGCAGGTGGGTGCCAGCGGCGACAGAATGGCCGCCGTCATCTCCTTGGTGGTCGTCTTCCCGTTGCTGCCGGTCAGCGCCAGCAGCTGGCCCTGCCACTCGTTGCGCCAGGCCGCAGCCAGGGTCTGCAGCGCCTGCTCCACATCGGCGACAACCAGCTGCGGCAGCGCATCGTCAACCGGGCGCGCAACCACCGCAGCCGCCGCACCGGCCTCTCGAGCGGCCGCAACGAAATCGTGCCCGTCAACGCGCGTCCCCGGCAGGGCCAGAAACACATCACCGGAGGCGAGTTTGCGGGTATCGATCTGAAAATCACCCACGGTCGCCGGCCATGCGCCACGGAATTCCGCGGTGGGCAGGGCGCGTTGCAGGAATTCGCGACCGATCATGCCGTCTCTCCCCGGAGCACGGCCTGTGCTGCGGTGATATCACAGAAATCACGCCGCTCAGGCCCCACCAGCTGATAGTTCTCGTGCCCCTTGCCGGCAATCAGCACGATGTCCTCGGCCTGGGCATCACCGATGGCCTCACGGATGGCCTGTGCCCGATCATGAACGGCCCGCACCCGGCGTGGTTTCGCAAACCCGGCCTGGATGTCGACGAAGATCTGCTCCGGGTCCTCGGTGCGGGGGTTATCATCGGTCAGATAAACACGATCCGCCAGCTTCTCGGCCACCGCCCCCATCAAGGGGCGCTTGCCACGATCGCGGTCACCACCACAGCCGAACACGCAAAGCAGGTGCGCCGGCCGATGGGACCGCACGGCCTGCAAGGCCGCTTCCAGTGCCTGCGGGGTGTGTGCGTAATCGACGATCGCAACCGGCCGGCCCGGAACCCGTACCGACTGCATGCGCCCCGGAACCGTCTTCAGTGCCGGCATGGCCGCCACCAGATCATCGATGCGGGCACCACAGACCTCGGCCAGGCTGGCCGCCGCCAGCACGTTGCTGACGTTGAACTCTCCGTACAGGGGCAGCTCCACCTCGGCGGTGTGCGCCGCCACCTCGAGCTGCAGCTGCAGCCCGGTGGGGACCGGGCTGGTACTCAGCGCCCGCCAGCGAGCATCCGTCGAACCGCCGAAATAGTGGCAATCCACACCCGGCCCGACCACTTCCCGGGCGCGTCGAACCAGCGGCGCGTCACCATTGAGGTGAACCGACTCCAGTCCCGGCCAGGCGAGCAGTCGCCGCTTGGTCTCGTGGTACTCGGCGACGCTCTGGTGATAATCCAGATGGTCCCGGCCCAGATTGGTCAGCGCCACATGGGCAAAGCGCAGGCCGGCAACGCGGTTCTGCGCAATGGCATGCGAGGACACTTCCATGGCCAGCGCGGTGCAGCCGGCATCCCGGGCCGCAGCCAGCTGCGCCTGCAGGCTGATCGGGTCCGGGGTGGTGTGCGTGCTGCCCAGTGCGCCCTCGCCCAGATCCAGCCCCAGCGTGCCCAGGCTACCGACCCGGTAACCGCAAGCCCGCATCAGCTGCGTCCACAGGGTCACAACCGACGTCTTGCCATCGGTTCCGGTCACGCCGACCAGCGTCATATGCCCGGCCGGATGACCATAAAAACGCGCCGCCAGCTCGCCGACACCTGCCGAGAGGTCGGGCACGGCGATGCAGGGAATCGTCAACGCCGGCAGGTTGCCCGCCGCCTCCGGGTCATAGACCACGGCGAGCGCCCCGGCCTGCTGCGCGGCTTGCGCAAAGGCCAGGCCATGCTGCCGGGTACCGGCACAGGCACAGAACACCGACCCGGGTGCGACCTGGCGACTGTCCAGCGTCAGCGCATGCACAACCAGGCCTTCCGGCACCGGCTGTGTGGCATAACCGTCGAGCAGCTGATCCAGGCGCATCAGGATGCCCCTCCCGTGGCCTGGGCGATTTCCCGGGCTGGCGGTGCCACACCCAGACGGCGCAGGGCCAGTGCTGCCACGTCGGCAAATACCGGCGCTGCCAGCTCGCCACCGTAGTAATGCCCATTGCCCGGCTCGTCCACCAGGACCAGCCCCAGAACGCGCGGGTTATCCGCCGGAACCATGCCGACAAAGATGGCCTGATGGCGATCACTGGCATAGGCGCCATCCACCACCTTGCGTACCGTGCCGGTCTTGCCGGCCACCTGCCAGCCCGGAATGGCTGCGCGTGTCGCGGTGCCACCGGGCTCCACCACCGAAGTCAGCAGGGAGCGCACCAGCGCTGCCGTCCTGGCGGAAAACACCGGTTCGATCTGCGCTTCGGGCAGGCCTTCGACCACCGACAGACCACGCGGTGTGCCATCGCCGGCCAGCGCCATCCAGGCCTGAGCCAGCTGCAGCATGGTGACATTGAAGCCATAACCGAAAGCGGCGATGGTGTCGCCGAGCTTGTCCGCCGAGGGCAGCACACCGGACGATTCCTCACCGACCAGCGCGCCGGTCTGGTAACCGAAGCCCAGCCCGCGATAGGTCTCGAATAGCCGCTCGGCACCAAGCTTCATGCCCACCTGGGCGGCGCCGACATTGCTCGACTTGGCCAGCAGGCGCTCCAGCGTGAGGTCACCATAGCCGTGCGTGTCGCGGATATCCTGCCCGTTGACCCGCATGTAGCCATTGCCCGAATGGATGACGATGTCGGGCTCGATTACCCGCCGTTCCAGCGCAGCGGCCACCACCAGGGGCTTGATGGTGGAACCGGGCTCGAACACATCCAGTGCCACGCGATTGCGCAACCCGCGACGCAAAGCCCGTGCATCCCCGCGATCATTCGGGTTGACGCCCGGCCAGGATGCGGCTGCCAGCACCGTTGCCTTCTGCACATCCACGAACAGCGCCTGCCCGCCCTTGGCACTCTCGGTTTCGGCGACGGACTTCAGAGCGGCATAAGCCGCGTGTTGCAGGCGCAAGTCCACAGTCAGGCGAATGTCTTCGCCATTGCGCGCCGGGACATAGTCGGACAAGTCCTCAACCACCCGACCGCGGCTGTCCTGAATCACCCGGCGCTGCCCCGAGGCCCCGACCAGCTGCTGGTTGAATACCCGCTCCAGCCCTTCCTGGCCGAGCCCGTCAATGTTGGTCAGGCCAACCAGCGAGGCTGCTGCCTCCGCCGCCGGGTAAAAGCGACGGTACTCGCGCTGCAGAAAGACACCCTTGGCCTCCAGCGCCAGAATGCGGCGAGCCACGGCCGGCGCCTGCTGCCGGGCCAGGTAATAGAACTGCCGCCCCGAACGCGCCTCCAGCTCGGCCCGCAAGCGTTCCGGCGTGGTATCCAGCATGCGCGCCAGCGGCGCAATCTTTTCCGGGTCAGCCAACAGGGCACTCGGCACCACCCAGACGGACTCCGAGGGCGCGCTCAGCGCCAGCACATCACCGTGACGGTCGCGGATCGCCCCGCGCTGCCCCGGCTCGACCAGCACCCGCACATGTCGCCGCGCACCTTCACCGCGCAGGAAATCCTGCTGCTGAACCTGCAATTCCAGCGAGCGCACCCCGCAGATCACCAGGAACAGCGTCAGCCCGCTTGCGACAATGCGCATCCGCCACAGACGCGTCATGGCACCGACCTCATCGGCACCACCACATCAGCCGGCGACCGCATTTGCAGCTTTTCGCGGGCCAGCCGCTCGATCCGTGCCGGCGCTGCCAGCGTCGCATGCTCCAGCTCCAGCTGGCGCGCTTCGGCAGCCAGATCCTGGGACAACTGGTGCGCCTCCTGCAGACCGGCCTGCACCTGCCGGGCCGCGTGCCGCATGCGCACCACGCCCAGCGCCGAAACCGCCACTGCGAGGTAGAGGGTCAGGTACACGACTAAGCCTCGTCCGCCCACGCCTGCCCCCAGCGCAAGACCGCGCTGCGGGCCCGCGGATTCCGTTGTGCCTCAACCTCACTGCAGAGCTCGCGACCGATTGCCGACCAGATGGGCGTCGGATCGGGTAGCGCCGGATGCTCCGACCGCGGCCGTGCCCCGCGCTGCAGCATCTGCTTGACCTGCCGGTCTTCCAGCGAATGGAAACTGACCACCACCAGCCGACCGGCCGGCTTGAGCAGCCCGTGCACCGAGGCCAGCATGGTTTCCAGGACCTGCATCTCGGCATTGACCGCCATGCGGATTGCCTGAAAGGTCCGGGTAGCCGGGTGCGTGCGACGCCCGCGGCGCCCGCCCACGGTTTCTTCGACCAGGCGTGCCAGCGCGGCGGTGCGTGTGATCGGCTCCCGCTCGCGCTGCCGCATGATCGCCAGCGCAATGCGGCGTGCATCCGGCTCCTCGCCATACTTGCGCAGCACCGAAATCAGTTCGTGCGTCTCGACCCGGGCCAGCCACTGCGCCGCAGACTCTCCCTGGGTCGGGTCCATCCGCATATCCAGCGGCCCGTCATTGCGGAAGGAGAAGCCCCGTTCGGCGTCATCCAGCTGGGGGCTCGACACACCGAGGTCCGCAACAATGCCGTCAAAGCTGCCGGGCTGAATGGCTTCCTGCCCCAGCAGCGCACCAAAGTTGGCGTGCACCGGGGTCACTCGCGGGTCGCTGGCAGCCAGTTCCCGCGCAGCAGCGATGGCTTCCGGATCCTGATCCAGCGCGATCAACTGCCCCGCAGGCCCCAGCTGTTCAAGGATGGCGCGCGCGTAACCGCCGCGACCAAAGGTCAGATCCAGATAGCGACCATCGGACCGAATACCCAGATGCGTCAGAACAGGCGCAAGCAGTACCGGTATGTGGGTCGGGCCGGGGCCGGCCTCAGCCACCCCCTCAGATCCCCAGGGCTGCGAGCAGTTGACCATCGAGTGGCGCCTCCTCGAGCTGATCCGCCCAGGCGTCAGCCGCCCAGAGTTCGAATTTGGTGCCCTGACCGGCCAGCACGGCCTGGCGTTCCAGCTGAGCCTGGGCACGCAGTGCCGGGGTCAGGGAAATGCGGCCCTGCTTGTCCATTTCCACCTCCTCGGCATGCCCCATGAAATGCCGACGCACCCGCTTGGCACCGGGGTCGAATTCGTTCAGGGACATCAGACGGTCGGCGAATGCTCGCCAGGTATCTGCCGGGTAGATCAGCAGGCAGGGCTCGACATCGACGGTCACCACCAGACGGCCTGCGCACTGCTCCATAAGTGCCGCGCGATAGCGAGCCGGGATCGCCAGGCGCCCCTTGTCATCTAACGTAAGCTCGCTTTTGCCGCTGTACATGTTCCCGTTCCCGTGGAGCGCTTTCCCTTTCACTCCACTTCACACCATTTCTATCCACTATAGACCCCCTCCCTTCCCCGGTCAAGGGAATTTTGTTTATAAAACAGAGGCTTAGATACACTTTCGGAGAAATTTTTGGAGCTCGAAAGAGCGTGCATAAACAAGCACTTGGAGATAACTCTTAAGGCTCTACACGAGGGTTGGTGCCGAAGTGGGGGGCGCGGTGGAGGGAATCTTGCTGCCCCACCGGAAATACCCGCAGCGGGCCCTGTCTGGCCAGGGGCGGGCGACCCGGGCCGGCGACAAGCGCCCGGCAGCGAAAAAAGTGGAGAGCCAGCCGATAAGCCGGGTTCTGTCGTGGGCAGTCATTCCTCTGGGAGCCGCGTCACCGCGACCCTCTAGCAACCAACCCGGGAACGTTGCGGACCACAACATTGTTCCCCTATTCGGTCTTGCTCCAGGTGGGGTTTACCATGCCGCTCCCGTTACCGGTTGCGCGGTGCGCTCTTACCGCACCCTTTCACCCTTGCCGGGGTCTTGCGACCCTTAGGCGGTCTGCTCTCTGCTGCACTTTCCGTAGGCTCACGCCCCCCAGGGGTTACCTGGCACCTTGCCCTGTGGAGCCCGGACTTTCCTCGAACCGCTTGCGCGGCCCGCGACTGCCTGGCCGACTCTCCGTAGCACAGTGTACCGGCTCGCCCGCCCAGCAGGCGCCCGCAGGGCCGGTATCATTACCGGCCGATCTCCGGACCCACCGCCCGCGATGGATGACCCCGCACCCCGCGCCACCGAGCACACTGCCCCCCGTATCCAGCGGGACTGGCCACAGGCCGTGCAGCTGGATGCCGGCAGCCATCAGTTGTGCACCTGTCGCGACAGCACACGATGGCCGCACTGCGATCAAGGCGAAGGGAGACACTGTGAACACGCACACCCGATGACATTGTCCAGGCCCCGCTTTGTCTGGATGTGCCAGTGCGGACACAGCGCAGAGCACCCCTTTTGCGATGGCGAAGGGCATATTCCGGCCATCCGCCAGCAGAAATCGCGGGCAACTGACGCTGCCGGCAACCCCTCAGGACTTTCGCCGGCAGCCACATCCGGGGACAATGCCGGACCCGAGCAATGACTTTGGCCACGGAGACACCCCATGCTGCGCCGATCCCGCCCCGCCGCCCTGTGCGCGCTTGGCCTTCTGCTGGGCGGATGCACCGCCCAGGACGGCAACTTCACACCGGTTGAGAGTGCGGAGCCGGCGACACCGCCACCCGCCGCGGAATCCTACAGCTGCGACACGCCGTCGCTCGACAACCCCTGGCTTCAGCGCACCGAGCTGAATTTCTCACACCGCGGCGGCGCGCTGGAGTTTCCGGAAAACACCCTCTATGCGTATCAGCGCTCGGTGGATATCGGCGCCGATGTCCTGGAAATGGATGTCTATGAAACCGCTGACGGTGAACTGGTCGTGATTCATGACGCGACGGTCGACCGCACCACCGATGGCAGCGGCAGCGTCTCGTCCTTCACCCTGGCCGAGCTCCGCGCTCTGGATGCTGCGTACTGGTTTGTGCCTGATCGCGGCGCCGTGCAGGACGCGGAAGATGACGCCTACATCTTCCGCGGGATTGCCAGCGGCGCAAAATCACCGCCGACCGGCTTCGAGCCCGGGGATTTCCGCATCCCGACACTGGCCGAAACCCTGGACCGTTTCCCGGACAGCCTGATCAATATCGAACTGAAGCCCGACCCCGACTCCACCGGCAGCTACGAAGGCAAGGTTGCCGAGTTGCTGATCGCCCGGCAGCGGGATGACGACGTCATCGTGGCCTCGTTCATCGACCCGCCGGCCGCCCTGTTCAAGGCCCAGGCGCCCTGTGTCAGCACCTCCTTCCCGACCGGCCAGGCTGCCGCCTACGTGCTGGCCAGCCAGGGCCCACTACCCATGCCGCCACTGTCCATTCATCACGCCTTTCAGGTCCCCCCTGAACTGGGCATACCGGTGGTGACACAGGATTTCGTGGATGACGCTCACGCCGCCGGTGTGGCCGTGCATGTGTGGACCATCAACGACTGCCAGCAGATGGCAGACCTGCTGGACCTCGGTGTGGATGCGGTGATGACCGACCGGCCGCAACTGCTGGAGCAGTTGCTGGCCCAGCCGGCCGATGCCCGCGATTGCGCTGCCCTCAGCAGTTTCCAGCCGGAGCGCTGACCCGCCTCCGGCAGCCAGGGCAGCCCCGCTATTCGTTGAGCGCGCGAAGCAGGTCGTAGACCTCGCCAGTATTGCGCTGGAAATGACGCGCCAGCAGCTTGGCCAGCTTGCGCGGCGGCAACTCGCCGTGGAACAGCCGGGCCAGTGCCTGCAACTCCTCGGGCAGCGCATCCTCCGGTCCGTCCGCCGCGAGCTCGGGCGGCGCGATCAACACCACGAACTCCCCACGCCGGTCCGGGCCGTCGCCTGCAGCCCAGGTCGCCAGTTCGGCAAGCGTGCCGCGGTGGACACTCTCGAATTTCTTGGTCAGCTCGCGCCCCAGAGCCGCCGGACGCTCGGACCCCAATACCTCTGCGCAACTGGCCAGCGATGCTGCCAGGCGATGGGGTGCCTCATAGAAAATCAGCGTCCGCGGATCATTCCGGACCGCCTCGAGCTGGGCCACCCGTGGGCCTGTACGCGCCGCCAGAAAGCCCTCGAAACTGAAGCGGTCCGCCGGCAAGCCGGAAATCGCCAGCGCCGCCACGCAGGCAGCCGGCCCGGGCACCACCCGCACCGGTATCCCGGCTTCATGACAGGCGCGGACCAGCGGGAAACCCGGGTCGGATATCAGCGGCATGCCGGCATCGGATATCAGGGCCAGGCTCTGCCCTTGCTGCAGCTCGGCCATGGCGCTTGCCAGCGCCTGCTCCTCGTTGTGCTGGTGCCAGGCCCGCAACGGCGTGCGAATACCGAAGTGCTGGCATAAATGCCGGCTATGACGGGTGTCTTCGGCGAGGATCATGTCCACCTGCTGCAGCGTTTCCACGGCGCGCGCGCTCATGTCACCGAGGTTGCCGATGGGTGTTCCGACGATGTACAGACAGGCGCTCAATTCGGCTCCGGTGGCGGCACAGGGACGCTGACGCACAGCGCCGTTTTCGCACCGCACATCACTATGCACGGCATACTAACGCGCATGAAAATGAACAGTACGTTTCTGTCCTGTTTCGCGGCCTCCCTGCTTCTGATTGGCTGCGCCACCAGCACACCCCAGCGGCCCGGGCCAGCCCCGGATGACACCGGCCCGGCCGACCCCCTCGCCCAGCTGGTCGAAGCCGGCCAGTTCGGTACGGCCGCGGCCCTGCTGGAGAGCGAGGCAGCCCAGACCAGCGACCCGCAGGAACGCATCGCCCTGCGCTTTCAGGCGGCGCACCTGTACATCCGCGCCGACGACAACCCCAGCCTGCTGCAGCTGATCGGTGAACTGGAAGCCGAAATCCAGACCACCGAGGACCGCTGGCACCTGCGCGTGCTGCAGGCGCAATGGCACCTGCTGCGGCGCGAACCCCTGCTCGCCCTCAGCCGTATGCAAACCGCCACCCCCGCCGGGCTCAGCGCAGACCTGCGGCTCCGTACGGCGACCACCCGCGCCCAGGCACTGACGCAACTCCAGGATGGCGTCGCCGCCCTGCAGGCCCTGATTGATGCCCGCTCCGGACTGGACAGCACGCTGGAAATGCAGCGGCTGGCCAGCATCACCGAACTGCTGCAGAACCGGGACGTGTTCTGGCTGCAACCGCCAGGCATGGTCAGTGGCCGCCTGCAGGGCTGGCTGGCACTGGGCGAAATCACCCGTCGCATGTGGGGCAGCGAGGACGAACTGGATCAGGCCATGAACCAGTGGCGCACCCGCTTCATCGACCACCCCGGCATGGAGGTTTCCGGCAACCTGCGCGAACAGGCGGCCTCGATCATTCGGAGCGCCCCGCGCCGCATCGCCCTGCTGCTGCCGCTGAGCGGCCCGCTGGCCGGTGTCGGGGAAGCCATTCGCGACGGGTTCGTCGCAGCCTACATGGACAATCGCGAACACCGGCTGCAGGTGCGCTTTTATGACAGCCACACACTGCAGCCGAACGTCGCCTTCGACGCGGCGGTCGCCAACGGTGCCGACCTGATCATCGGCCCGCTGAAAAAGGATGCCGTCGCCGCGGTGGTCGCACTGAATGCATTCGGCCTGCCCCAGCTGGCACTGAACAGCGCACCGGACGCCTTGCAGTCCCGCCCCTGGCTGCTGTCACTGGCCCTGCCCCCGGAAGACGACGCCACGGCCGCAGCCCGACTGGCCCTGCAGCAGGGGCACAAGCGCGTGGTCGCCCTGCGCGGGCAGACGGGCTGGAGCCAGCGCTCCACCGCGGCATTCGGCAGCACCCTGGAAGAGGGCGGCGGCCGGCTGATGGATGAAATCGCCTTTGAAAGCAGCCATGAAAGCTACCCCACCGCGATCAAGGCCCTGATGCAGCTGGAGCGCAGCCAGGATCGCGCTGCCCGTATCCAGCACGCGCTGGGCACCAGCATTCTCTACGACCTCGAACGCCGGCAGGACTCCGATGCCCTGTATCTGGCGGCGGACCTCACGGATGCCCGGCAGATTCGGCCGCAAATCCGCTTCTACCAGGGCAGCGATCTGCCGATTTATGCCAGCGGACGCCTGTTCGACGGCGACAGCGCCCGCTTCGAGCGCGACCTGGACGGCGTGAGCTTCTGTTCCAGCCCCTGGCTGCTCGGCAGCAGCGAAGGCTGGCAGGCCAAGCGGGCCGATTTCAAGCAGTGGCAGCCGCAACTGGACCAGCGCTGGGCGCGGTTTCACGCCGTCGGCCATGACGCGTACCAGCTCGCCACCCGGGTGCGTAGCGGCGGCTGGCCGCAGGGGCTCAGCATCGCCGGCGCCAGCGGCGAACTGCTGGTGACCGGCGAAACCGTCCAGCGACGGCTGCCTTGCGCCGTTTATCGCAACGGTCGACCCGAGGTCGTGTCCACACCGTGATTGGCCGTGGTGTCCGCGCCGAGCAGGCCGCCTGCGATTTTCTGTGCCAGCAGGGTCTGAAGCTCCGCGAGCGGAATTATCATTGCCGCCGCGGCGAACTGGACCTGGTCATGCAGCACGGCCCCACACTGGTTTTCGTCGAGGTCCGCCAGCGGGCTGCGCGCGGTCTGGTCAATGCGGCCGAAAGCGTGACCCGCAGCAAGCAGAAGCGGCTGCTCGCCGCCGCCCGGCACTACCTGATGAGCCATCCTGCGCTGGCCGAGGCCCCAATGCGCTTCGACCTGATTGCCTGTGATGGCGAGGACCTGGTCTGGCAGCAGGATGTTCTCCAGAGTGACAGCCATGCCTTCTGATCCGGCGCTTGCCGAGCTGATCACGCTGCTGGGTACCGACAGCGTGCTGACGGATGCTGCGGACTGCGTGGCCTACGCCTTTGACAACTCGCGCCGAAGCGTGCCGCCGCGTGCCGTCGTGATGGCCAATAAACCGTCCGATGTGGAACAA
>JBFHON010000016.1:0-18974 GCA_041593295.1 Oceanococcaceae bacterium
GTATGCGCAGAGGAGCCGCATACCCTGCGGTCGGCCCTTCTGGCCTGGGAGACCTCACCCGTGACACTGAGACGACCACTGCCCTATCGCTATCTGGCCTGGATGCTCAGCGGAGCCGGACTGCTGGGAGCACTGGCCCTGCATGCCAGGCACCCGGCCACCAGCAACCTGCTGATCGTGATCTTCGGGGCCCTCACGCTGCTGGGCTCTGTCGATTTCTTCCAGAAAAAGCAGGCCATCCGGCGCAACTACCCGATCCTGGCGCACCTGCGCTTCTTCTTCGAGTCCATCCGCCCGGAAATCCGGCAGTACTTCCTGGAATCAGACAGCGAAGCCACGCCCTTCTCCCGCGCACAGCGCTCGCTGGTCTACCAGCGCGCCAAATCGGTGGTCGACGTCAAACCCTTCGGCACGCTGACCGATGTGTACGGCGAGCGCTACGAGTGGGTCAACCACTCGGTCAACACCCAGCAGATCACTGATCACGACTTCCGGGTCATGATCGGCGAAGGCACCTGCGAAAAGCCCTACTCGCTCTCGCTGTACAACATTTCGGCGATGAGCTTTGGCGCCCTGTCCGCAAACGCCATCCTGGCCCTGAACAAGGGCGCGCGCATGGGCGGCTTTGCCCACGACACCGGCGAAGGTTCGATCAGCCGCTATCACCGCAAGCACGGCGGCGACCTGATCTGGGAAATCGGCAGTGGCTACTTCGGCTGCCGCAACCCGGACGGCAGCTTCAGCGAGGAACGGTTCACCGAAAACGCCTGCGACCCGCAGGTGAAGATGATCGAAATCAAGATCAGTCAGGGTGCCAAGCCCGGGCATGGGGGCATCCTTCCCGGCGCCAAGGTCTCTGCGGAGATCGCCGAGGCCCGCGGGGTGCCGGCCGGGCAGGATTGCGTCTCGCCCTCCCGCCATTCGGCCTTCACGACCCCGGTGGAATTGCTGGAGTTCATCACCCGGCTGCGGGCGCTCTCCGGCGGCAAGCCGGTTGGTTTCAAGATCTGCATCGGCCACCCCTGGGAGTTTTTCGCCATCTGCAAGGCCATGCTGAAAACCGGCCTGCACCCCGACTACATCGTCATTGATGGCGCCGAAGGCGGAACGGCGGCCGCGCCCCTGGAATTTGCCGACCACCTCGGCACCCCCATGCACGAAGGGCTGATACTCGCGCACAACACGCTGGTGGGCCTGAACCTGCGGGACAAGGTGAAGCTGGGCGCTGCCGGCAAGGTGGTATCCGGCTTCGACATCGCCCGCACGCTGGCCATTGGGGCGGACTGGTGCAATTCCGGCCGGGGCTTCATGTTTGCGCTGGGCTGCATCATGGCGCAGCACTGCCACACCGGTCACTGCCCGACCGGGGTCACCACGCAGGACGCCATGCGGCAGCGGGCGCTGGACCCGGAAAACAAGGCCCACCGGGTGTACAACTTCCACCGCCATACCATGGAGGCGCTGGCCGAAGTCACCGGCGCGGCGGGGCTGTCGCACCCCAACCAGATCGGCCCGCAGCACATTGTCCGGCGCGTTTCCATCAACGAAATCGCTCTGGTCTCGACCCTGGTCCGCTTTCTGCAACCCGGTGACCTGCTGGAAAACCGTGCCGACCACCCGGTCTACCGGATGTACTGGGAGATGGCCTCGGCGGACACCTTTGCACCAACCGCACCACCGGCCAAGGTTGCGGAAACCGGCGCGGCATGACGCGCTGGATTCTTGACGTTTTGTTGACCGCAACAGGCGCAAGGTAGTACCCAGCAGGAAAGGAAATTCCTGCGGTCAGGCCCAGCAAATGTGTCCTCCCTCTCACACCGTGGTCCCTCCCGCCCACGATGAGGCCTGACCTGAAGACCGCAGCCCCCTACTGCGGTCTTTTTTTTGCCCGCACCACCGGCTGCGCAGAAACGCTTTTACAAAATCTTGATTCCGCGTCTGGGATCATTTTTCTTCGCACACCGTCCAAGCGCGGCCCCACGCTGATGACCTCTGCCTACACGCAAGCCCTGGTAGCCGACGACGACCCGATTTCCCGGGGCATCGTCTCCGAGCAGCTGATGCGTCTGGGCGTAAGCAGCATCCGGTCGGCCAGTTCCGGACGCCAGGCGTTGAATGCGCTGCAGCGCGATCCGGACATCCGGCTGCTGGTCACCGACCTGAAGATGCCCGACATGGACGGTATCCGGCTGTTGCGCGAACTCAGCAGCATGGGCCGCGAAATCGACGTCATCATCATGAGCGCGCTCGGGGGCAAGATCCTCCAGGCCGCCAGAGCCCTGTGCAAGGACACCGACGGCATGCGGGTACTGGGCGTAACCGGCAAGCCGGTCGAATTGAAGACCCTGCAGAGCATGCTGAACAGCGGCGCCGAAGGCGCTGACAGCCTGCCCCCGGCACACAACGGCAACCCCATCGAGGCGGCACTGGACAGTGGCCAGCACCACAGCGTGGTGCAACCCATCGTTGAAACCGCAAATAACAGCTGCCACTGGGTCGAACTTAGCAGCCGCTGGACCCACCCCCAGTTAGCCCAACGCGACCCGGCCAGCATCACCCGCGAAGCCGAAGGGAGCGAACTGATCCACAGCATCCTGCGGCACACGCTGCGGGATGCCGGTCAGGCCCATAAAACCTGGCAGCAAGAGCAGTTTGCAGCGCCACGCATCAGCTTCAACCTGACCGCGCGCCACCTGCGGGATCGCAGCCTAGCAGACTGGTCGGCAACAGTCGCTGCACGCTTTGTCCTGCAACCTGAACAGCTGATATTCGAGATTCCCGAGCCCGCACTGGCGACCGCCGGCGTGCCGGCGATGGCCAAGGCACTGGCCGAAACCGGCTTCGGGGTGGTCATCGACGCCTTTGGCAGTGGTGACTCCAGCATGGATCTGCTGAAGAGCCTCCCCATCCGGGCGCTGAAAACCGATGCCAGCCTGGTCCGCCGGGTCAGCACCGCCTTCGAAGCACAGATGCTGGTGGAATCCGCCGTGCAGATTGCCGATTCGCTGGGAGTGGATGCCGTCGCAACAGGCGTCGACAATGCCTCGGCCCGGTCCACGCTCAGCAACATGGGTTACCACCTGATGCAGGGCAAGCTGTTTGGCGAACCGGTCGACATCGACAGCTACGCGCAATGGATTGCGCAAAGCGACCTGCAAGCTGCCGTGCCGCCGCAGGCCGCCAGCGCCGCCTGACGTCTTCTTCACGCGTTCATCCCGGGCTACCGCTACGGACGCATCGGCATTTGCGTCACAATCAGGCCGGCAGTTATGGAGAACAACCCAGCGCAAAGGGAAGCCGCCCGCCTTCAGGGCCCGGTCCGCCTCCCTGAATTCGCCCCGGCACGGCCCTGCGTGGCCGGGCATGCAACTTGCACCGGGTCACTGATTACGGACCATGCACGAATGAATACGCGATCACCCCTGAGCAACCCGGAAGCCCGCCGCAGTGTGCGGGGTCCGTTGCGTGGGCGGACCGCAGACTCGTCGCGGCCGGCAATAGTGTGTAGTGTTTTCGTTTCAGCCGTTCCAGCACGGGACAAGACCCACCGGCGATGATGTTTTCCAAGGCCCCAAAAACGAAACACAAGTCTTCGCTGCTGCGTCGTCTGTTCCCGCTGATGCTGGCCCTGGTCATGGGCTGCGGCGCGGTCGTGAGCCTGTTTACGCTGCAGGTCTTTGACCAGCAGGTCGGCGAGTTCAACAAGCGGGTCATTGCGCAGGAAGCCCGAACCGCCGCCACCCTGTGGCGTAACGCCGCACAGGAACTGGCCGCACGCACCTTCAGCCTGGGCGAAGCACAGGCCTTCACCGGCCTGGTCCCCCTGACCGAGAGCGCCGGCGAGCTGGCCACCGACCGGCTGCTGCTGATCAACTACATGCGCTCGATCATGCAGGCCAAGCCGGACTACTTGAGCCTGCGCGTCGTCGTCAACGAACCGACGGGTGTGCGCCAGGTATTCGTTTGCGAGCGCACCGCATCCAACGGGGTCAGCTGCGACACCCGGCCCCATCACGCTGGCAGCGAACCCCTGCTGGATGCCGCCATTGCCAACGACCTGCCCAGCCTGCACCTGGGTACGTCGCAGGCCCAGCCCCACCAGCCCAGCTTTCTGCAGACCAGCACGCCTTTCAGCAACCTGGATTTCCGCATTCAGGGGCATATCATTCTGCGGGTGGACGTGCGGCCGATCTTTCAGCGCATCCAGCAGGGCCTGACCGAGGCCAACCGGGTCTTCATGCACGACGCGCGCACCGGTGCGCTGCTCTTCATGGACAGTCAGCACAACGAGCTCGACGCACTGCACGCCCAGCAGGTCACCGAGCACCTCAGCGGCAGTGAGGACTTTGCCGCACGTTCCAGCATCATCAGCCCCATACAGGGCCTGCAGGAGGGTGAAGGCCTTGGCGGTTACGCCCTGGGCGTGCTCGACCCCGGCACCACCCGGCGCGGCATCCTCGAAAAAACCGTGTACCTGAATCTGACCATCCAGCTGGCGGTGATCGGCATCTTCATGCTGGCGGCGCTGCTCGCGGCGCGCTACGTATCCAAGCCCATCCGCAGCCTGCGCATCGCCCTGGAAAACCACCGCGAGGACGTCCAGGAAGCCGACCTGCCGGCCTCAGCCGATTATGACCTCAGCCTGCTGTTCGACGTCATCCTGGACAACTACCGGCGGATCAAGCTGCAGCGCCGCAGCCTGGCCGAGCGCTATGCGGCGCAGAAGGCGACCCGCCAGCAGCTGGAAAAAGCCCTGCAACGCATTCAGCGCGCGGAACTGGACAAGAACGAACTGGTCAAGGTCACGGCACATGACCTGCGTGAACCGCTGCTGGTGGTCATGTCCTGCAGCCGGATGCTGCCCGAGCTGATCGAGGACGAGGACGAGGAAGGCCTGAAGCAGAGCATCGGCTTCATCGAAGACAACGTCATGCGGATGATGGCGCAGATCGAGCGCATGCGGCGCTATTTCCGGATCGGCATCAGCAAGGACATCGAGTATGTGGATGTGCGCGAGTCCTGCGTGCAGACACTGGCCAAGATCAGCCCCAGCCTGATCGGCGGCACGCGCATCGACATTCTGGGCGATGCCACCCTGCGCACCCGTCCGGAAGACCTGCGGTCGGTCCTCAACAACCTGCTGGAAAATGCGCTGACCCACGCCCGTGGCGACCGCCCGCTGACCATCGTGGTCACGCTCGAAGAACGGGACGGCGGGTGCCGCATCTCGGTCCGGGACGATGGCACCGGAATCGCCGAAGAGCGGCACGAGAAAATCTTCGACCTGTTCAGCCGCGGCGACTCGACCATCAAGATCACCGGGACCGGCACCGGCCTGAGTGAAGTGCGGCACATCGCCTACCTGCATGGGGGCGATGCTCAGATCGCCTCCAACCCGGACCGGGGGGTCACCTTCACGGTCACCCTGAATCACCTCAATGATGCCGATGAGATGGCCCTTGATGATCTGGCCCCGCTGGAGCCCGATGGGCCAGCGCCGGCAGCCGATGAGGAAGCTCCGCCGCGCCAGGCGGCGGCGTCCTGAGGCACTCCACCGGCTCGGATCCGGAACAGCCCGGGTCAGACCCGGGACACCACCTGCGGCCATCTTGCCGCGAAGGGAAACCGGCTAGAAGCGATACCCCAGCATCAGCAGCAGCATCTGCGAACGGTCATCGATTTCCCCATCGGGGTTCTCCACCCGGCTGGCCTGCGCGGCACCGATGATGTAGTGGTACTCGGCAAACAGCCCCCACCCCGGCGAGAACTTCCAGTCGGCGCCGAGGACGTGGTCCCGGCTGTAGCGATCCGCACGGTCACGCCCGGTCTGCTGCGCATACTCCCGACCCGAGCGATCATTGCGGTCGGACCAGCGCAGGTCGTAGCGCAGGAACCAGCTTACGGTCGGCGTGGCGATCCGCCGGTACTGCACGTAAGCCCCATCAGAGCTGGAGCAGTCCGAACCCTGAAAGCTCTGCGTGCAGGTATATGAATAGAGGTACTCCCCGGTGACCGAGGACAGCGGGTTCTGCCACTGCACCGAAGCCACCCACAGGTCGGCATCCAGGTTGTCGACCGGCGCAAAGGCATTCGGGTCATCGGCGCTGACCGTCAGGCGGGCGCCCAGGTAGCTGACCGCCGTGCGCAGCTGGCCCAGGCCCCAGTCCTGCGACCACTGGGCAACCCTGAAATCGCGGGCCTTGATGCTCAGACCACTGAACTCGTCGGAAAGCCCGAAAGCACGCGTGAACAGGCTGGTAGCGTCAAAGGTCGGCGCGACCCCGGCGACGAACTCCGAGACCGAGTTCCCCCACTGCCAGCTGCCGTAGAGCTGCCCGGCTTCGGTGGAAAACAGCAGGTCACGCAGCCCCAGGCCGGTAAAGTAAACCGACGCGGGCATGGTGATGCCGGGGCGTGAGAACACCACATCGCGGGAGGCGTTGTACAAACCGTAGGGGTTTTTCAGCTTGCCCAGGCGGAGCCCGAAACTGCCGCGTCCGGTCGTCACCACCTGATAATCCGCCTGCAGGAAATCCACCCGGATTTCCGCGCGGTCCTGGCTGCCTTCGCGCCGGGCCATCAGCTGGCCGGTGACCAGCAGCTTGGGGTGCAGGCTCATGCTGCCGTTCAGCGCCACCTCGTACAGGTCGCGGCTGCCGCTGCCCATGCTGTCGCCGTAATAGTTGTTCCCGGTGGACCGTACATAGCCCTGCGCCAGGGCACCGTGCATGGTGAGCGGCGGCATCTGAACCACCGCCATGACCGGCGCAGCCGCCCCGGTCATACCCAGAGCCAGACACAGACTTCGCAGACTGTTCGTTGTCATTCCTTCTCTCCAGGGTCCACCAGTTCAATCGGCTTCTCGGACACGGTTCGATAACCCACAGCCCCCGGCGTGGCCAGCACCATGCGCACCATCTCCTGCTCCGAATGCACGGTGTAGGGGATCACCCCGGTGCCACTGAACAGCACCCGGTCCCAGACACTGCGCAGGATGTAGGGGTAGGTTCCCAGGGTGTCGCGACAGAAGGCCGCGTGCAGCGGTGAAGAGTCTGCGAAGACATACAGCGTGACCGGCTGGCCATCCGGCCAGACTCGCGTGCGCAGCGTGAACAGGGCGCGCAGGTAGTCGCGGGTCAGGTACGACTCCTCCACCGAACTGTTCAGCATCACCTCGACCCGAACGTTCGACTCCGCACGTGCAAGCAGGGGCATCAGCAGCAGTATCAGCAGACAGACGCCTTTGGCGGAACGAGTAATCACGACACCTTGAGTCTCCGAGGGCTAACTGAATCGTAGCGCAGAAGTGACAGAAATAATAATCAGGCCCAGCAGGTTCAGGACCAGGCCTTCCCGCACCATGACCTGAATGGGGACCTGCCCGCTGCCGAACACGATGGCATTCGGTGGCGTTGCCACGGGCAGCATGAAGGCGCAGCTGGCAGACAGCGTAGCCGGCAGCATCAGCAGCAGGGGGTCCACACCCAGCGACAGAGCCGCCGCCGCCAGCACCGGCAGCAACAGTACCGCGGTTGCCGTATTGCTGTTGAGTTCGGTCAGGGCGGTGACCAGCGCTGCCACCAGCACGACCATCAGCAGTACCGGCAGGTGCTGCAGACCGGCGAAAGCCGCCCCCAGCACATCGCTGAGCCCGGATTCGGCAAAGGCCTTGGCGATCGCAATGCCACCACCGAACAGGATCAGCATGCCCCATGGCAACGTCACTGCGGATTCCCAGTCCAGCAGGCGCTCACCCCGGCCATTCGGGAGTATGAACAGCAGCAATGCGCCGATCAGCGCCACGCTGGCATCATTGGCGCCGGGGAGGTTCCACCACTGGCTCCACCCGCCAAAGGGATCGGTGCGTGTCACCCAGCCCAGGGCCGTCAGTGCGAATACCAGCAGCACCCGGCGTTCCGCCGCGGTCCAGCTGCCGGGCGGCGGCAGGCTGACCTGGTCGCCGGCCCGGACATGCCGCGACAGCCACCACGCAGCCAGCGGCAGGAACAGCAGCACGACCGGCATCCCGTACGACATCCACTGCAGGAAGCCGATGGCCGTGCCGGTGCTTTGCTCGTAGACCTTCAGAAAAACCAGGTTGGGCGGCGAACCGATAGGTGTACCCAGGCCACCGATGCTGGAGCCATAGGCAACGGCCAGCAGCAGGGCCATGGCCAGCCGCGGGTTATCGGCGCCGTGCACCACGGCCAGCGCAACAGGCAGCAGCATCAGCGCGGTAGCGGTGTTCGAAATCCACATGCTGAGCAATGCCGCAGCAGCCATGAAGCCAAAGACCAGGCGCCGTCCGCTCCCGCCGAAGAGCTGCATCATCTGCAATGCAATGCGCTGGTGGGCGCCACTGGACTCCATGCCGCGCGACAGGATGAAGCCGCCCAGAAACAGCAGAATCATGCTGTTTCCGTAGGCGCTGGCGACATCCTCGGGAGTGAGCACCCCGACCACCGGAAACACGGCCAGCGGCAGCAACGCCGTGGCCGGCAGCGGCAAGGCCTCGGTCATCCACCAGACCGCACACAGCACGGTGACGAGCACGGTCCAGCTGGCCGCCGCCGGCTGGCCTGCCGCCACACTCCAGGCCGTTGCCAGACCTGACAGCACCAGCCCGGCCGACATGCCGTAGCGCGAAATCATGGGTTTCATGGCGGTTGACGTTACCATGCGGAAATGAACGCCGAATTGATCCAGGTCTGGTACAGCGACCCGCTTTTCATTGCCTTCCCCATCGCGGCCGTGGGGGTCAGCATGCTGGCCTTCATCAGCTTCGCCCTGCCACTGACCTGGATTGCCGCCACCGACCCGGCGTGGGCCCGTCCCTACCGCATCCAGAGCCGCAAGGAGCGCCCGGGCGTGTTCTGGCCCTCGGTATGGTCGTGGCTGGAAAACAACCTGTGGATGCTCGCGCTGAGCGTGCTCGCCTGGCCTCTGCTGCGGCTGACCGGCGTGCACGCCGGCGAATTGCCAGCCTGGTATGTCGTTGTCGCCTCGCTGCTGTTCTTCATCTACCTCGATGACTTCATCTACTACCTGTTCCACCGCACGATGCACCGCCGCTGGTGGTTCAAGCGTGTTCACGGCAAGCACCACCGCATCTACACCCCCTGGGCCATCACCGGCAACTACATGCACCCCTTCGAGTTCGTGATGACCGGGTCCATCATGCTGATCGGCCCGATACTGCTCGGTTCACATGTGGTGACGCTGTGGATCTGGGTGGTCCTGCGCCAGTGGGAGGCTGCCGAGGGGCATTGCGGCTACGCCTTCCCCTGGTCCCCGACCCGCTTCATCCCGCTCTCCGACAGCGCCTTGCACCACGACTTCCACCACAGCCGGGTGAAGGGCAACTACGCCGGTTTCCTGGCCTGGTGCGACCGCGCCTTCGGCACGACGGTCAAGGGTTACGAAGAGGCAGTACAGACTTTTCGCGCGCGCACCGGCGCACGTCCTTCCGCGCCCCGGAAACAGACGGCGACGGCAGCGAATACCCCACCCCCGACAGCGAAGTACTGAGGCTACCTGTCCGGGTGTAGCCGCGCAGCGGCTGCAATCTGGCACCATGCTTGCGTGGTATCGCATACGCTTCCACGGAGGTAGGCATGGCCCAGTTAGTACCGGTCGACGAATTCGACCTGGTGATCTTCGGCGGCGCCGGTGACCTGTCACTGCGCAAGCTGCTGCCTGCGCTGTTCCATCGTGACCGCGACCACCAGCTCAGCGCCCACAGCCGCATCCTCGCGGTCGGGCGCACCCCGAGCACGCAGGAGGACTACCTGCAGCAGGTGGCGGCCGGCATCAGTGCCACCATGCCCAACGGCCAGCTGCCCCCTGCTGACTGGGAACGCTTCAGCCGCCGTCTGCAATACCTGTGTCTGGATGCCCTGGACCCGCACAGCTGGGGTCCGCTGACGCAGGCCCTGCAGGGGCACGAGTCCCGCATTCGTGCGCTGTACCTGGCCACGCCACCGTCCCTGTTTGGCCCCGTCGCACAGGGGTTTCGCGACAACGGACTGATCAGCGACAACATGCGCATCGTGCTGGAAAAGCCGGTCGGGCATGACCATGCCTCCGCCCGTCAGGTCAATGACGCCGTGGGCGCCTGCTTTGCCGAAAACCAGATCTTTCGCATCGACCACTATCTGGGCAAGGAAACGGTGCAGAACCTGCTGGCGTTGCGCTTCGGCAATTCGCTGTTCGAACCCATGTGGCGGCGGGAGGTGGTCGACCATGTCCAGATCACCGTGGCCGAAGATCTGGGCGTAGGGAACCGGGTCGCGTTCTACGAGGATATCGGCGCGCTGCGCGACATGATCCAGAACCACCTGATGCAGCTGCTTTGCCTGGTGGCCATGGAACCCCCGAGCAGTCTCGAGGATGACGCCGTCCGTGATGAAAAGATCAAGGTGCTGCGCGCCCTGAAGCCGATTACCAGCGCCCAGGTCAGGACCCATACCGTGCGCGGCCAGTACACCGCCGGTGCCATCGATGGGCATGCCGTCCCCGGCTATGCCGAAGAGCTGGGCCAGCACAGCGACACCGAAACCTTCGTGGCCCTGAAAGTCGAAATCGACAACTGGCGCTGGTCCGGCGTGCCCTTTTACCTGCGCACCGGCAAGCGCCTGCCGACCAAGCACTCGGAAATCGTCGTCCAGTTCAAACCGGTTCCGCATTCCATCTTCGACGAGCGCCACTTTGACACCCAGCCCAATGCGATGTCGATCCAGTTGCAGCCGGATGAAGCCATCCGTCTGCGCATCATGACCAAGGTGCCCGGCCCTGGCGGTTTCCTGCTCAAGCCTTCGTCCCTGAACCTGAGCCTCGCGCAGACCTTCGAGGCCCGTTACCCCGACGCCTACGAACGTCTGCTGATGGAGGTCATGCGCGGCAACCAGGCCCTGTTCATGCGTCGCGACGAAGTCGAGGCCGCGTGGAGATGGATCGACCGTATCCTGGTGGGCTGGGCGGAATCCCGGCAGAAGCTGGAGCAGTACATGGCCGGTTCCTGGGGGCCGACCGGCGCCTCGATGCTGCTCGACCGGGACGACCGCTCCTGGCAGGTGGGGTCATGATCGAAAGCTACCCGACCCGGGCCGAGGCCTCGCAGGCGGCCGCCCGGGCCCTGCAGGACCGGCTGCAGGACGACCTCGGCACACAGGCCCGCGCCAGCCTGGTCCTCAGCGGCGGCAGCACACCGCTCAGCTGCCTGGAAACCCTGTCGCAGGCGGAACTGGACTGGGGACGCGTTGAGGTCACCCTTACCGATGAACGCGAGGTCGCAGTCACCGACCCGGCCAGCAACGAAGGCATGCTGCGGCGGCATTTCTTTGTCGGCCCGGCCGCCGCCGCACGGTTTGTCCCGCTGAAAGCCGCCAGCCTGGAGCAGATGCCCCGGCCCACCAGCGCCGTCCTGTGCGGCATGGGCAGTGATGGGCACTTCGCCTCCCTGTTTCCGGATCTTCCCGACCTCCGCACCCTGCTGGACCCGTCCGGCACCGTCGCCTGCGCCCGCGTGATGACGACGGCCAGCCCGCACCCGCGGACCAGCCTGACGCTGGCCTGGCTGTGCGCGACACGCAGCATCCTGCTACTGGCCTTTGGCGCGGACAAGCGCCGTATCCTGGAACAGCCGCAAGGCACCCCGGTAGCAGCCCTGCTGCAGCAGCGCCAGGCAGCCGTTCGCATTCTCTGGGCTCCCTGAGCCTTTTTCCCGCAGGAGCATTCCATGCACCCCGTGATCGATACCGTCACCGCCAGGATTCGCGAACGCAGCCGCAGCAGCCGCGCGGCCTATCTGCAGCGCATTGCCGAAGCCGGTTCGCACGGCCCGCAACGCGAGTCGCTGGGTTGCAGCAACCTGGCGCATGGCGTTGCCGCCTGCGGCGATGTCGACAAGCAACGGCTGATGCATGAGCCGGTTGCGAACATCGGCATCGTCACCGCCTACAACGACATGCTCAGCGCCCACCAGCCCTACGAGAGCTACCCGCAGCAAATCCGCGAGGCCGCCGCCGAGTTCGGTGCTGTCGCGCAGGTTGCCGGCGGCGTGCCGGCCATGTGTGATGGCATCACCCAGGGGCGGGATGCGATGGATCTCTCCCTGTTCAGCCGCGATGTCATCGCCATGGGTACCGCCATCGCCCTGTCGCATGACATGTTCGATGCGGTGCTGTGTCTGGGCATCTGCGACAAGATCGTGCCGGGGCTGCTGATCGGTTCATTGTCCTTCGGCCACCTGCCCACCGTGTTTGTGCCCGCCGGCCCCATGCCATCGGGCATTTCCAACCAGGAAAAGGCCCGGGTGCGCGAGGCTTTCGCGGCCGGCACGGTCGGGCGCGATGCCCTGCTGGCCGCAGAGGCCGGGGCCTACCACGCACCGGGGACCTGCACCTTTTACGGCACGGCCAACAGCAACCAGATGCTGATGGAATTTCTCGGCCTGCAACTGCCAGGCAGCTCCTTTGTTGCCCCCGGAACCGAATTGCGTACCCGGCTGACCCGGGCGGCCGTCCGCCAGGCCCTGCACATCACCGCCGGACAGGCGCAATACACCCCCATCGGGCGCATCGTCAGCGAAGCGGCCATCGTCAATGCCATCGTCGGTCTGCTGGCCACCGGCGGGTCCACCAATCACACCATCCATCTGGTCGCGATCGCTGCAGCCGCCGGCATCCGCATCGAGTGGTCGGATTTTGCCGAACTGTCCACCGCCGTCCCGCTGGTGGCACAGGTCTATCCCAACGGCAGCGCTGACGTGAACCATTTCCATGCCGCCGGGGGGCTGGGTTTCATCATTCGCCATTTCCTGCAGCAGGGGCTGCTGCACGACGATGTCGACACCATTCTGGGGCCGGGGCTGCACCGTTTCGCACGCGAAGCGGTCCTCCAGGACGGGGAAGTGACATGGCGCGATGCGCCGGAAATGCCGCGCGACAGCGGCGTGCTGCGCCCCCCGCTGAGCCCCTTCCAGAAAGAAGGCGGCCTGCGTCTGGTGGAAGGCCCGCTGGGCCGCGCCATCGTCAAGGTCTCCGCGGTGGCGTCGGAACTGCGCAGCATCACCGCACCCGCGCGGGTGTTCACCAGCCAGCAGGCGCTGCAGGCCGCGTTTGAAGCCGACGAACTGCAGGGTGACATGGTCGCCGTGGTGCCCTTCCAGGGGCCACAGGCCATCGGCATGCCGGAGCTGCACAAGCTGACGCCCTATCTGGGTGTGCTGCAAAACCGGGGACTGCGCGTCGCCCTGCTTACCGACGGCCGCATGTCCGGTGCTTCGGGCAAGGTCCTGGCCGCCATCCAGGTCACCCCGGAGGCAGCCGCCGGTGGCGACATCGGCCGTATCCGCGACGGCGACATGATCACCATCGACGCCGATGCCGGCGTGCTCGCGGTCGCCGCAGCGCTGGACGAACGTGACGCGGTACCGAGTGAGCATGCCCGGCACAGCACTGGCAGCGGGCGCGAACTGTTTGCCCTGTTCCGTCACAACGTCGGCCCAGCCGACCGCGGCGCCAGCCCGCTGCTGGGGGGAGACTGACCCATGGATGCCAGCGCCCTGCTTGCCGACACCCGGATTGTTCCGGTGGTGGTGATTTCGGACATCGACACCGCCATTCCGCTGGCGCTGACCCTGCGTGATGCCGGCATCCGTGCCATCGAAATCACCTTGCGCACACCGCAGGCGCTCAGGGCCCTGGAATGCATCAGCCGCGAGGTTCCCGAGTTGCTGCCCGGCGTGGGCAGCGTGCGACAGCCCGAACAATTCGCCCAGGCCCGCGAGGCCGGCGCCCGTTTTGCGGTCAGCCCCGGCACCACACCCACGCTGCTGCAGGCCGCAGGCACGGCGCGCATGCCCTACCTGCCGGGGGCGGCGACCGCCAGCGAAATCCTGCACCTGCTCGAGGCCGGGTACCGCTTGCAGAAATTTTTCCCGGCGGAACAGCTCGGCGGCATCCGCATGCTCAAGGCCCTCGGCGCGCCGCTGCCGGAGGCCCGGTTCTGCCCCACCGGCGGCCTGCATGCCGGCCTTGTTCCCGCCTATCTGGACTGCCCGCAGGTTGCCTGCGTGGGCGGCTCCTGGTTCATCCCGGCAGAGGCCCTCGCCGCAGGCGACTATGCCCGTATCGGGGAACTGGCCACGGCGGCCGTGGCCCTGGCGTCAACCGCCTGAGGGCAAGCCCCCGCGCCGGGCGGCCAGCAACACCACCAGACTGAGCAGGCAGAACAGCCCCCCGAGGGCAAAGGTCAGCTCCGGGCCCACACCCTCCCAGCACAGGCCGGCAATGACGCTGGCTGCCAGCGTGGCCACACCGCAGCACAGATTGAACACCCCGAACGCCGTTCCGCGCAGGTGATCCGGCGCGGTATCGGCAACCAGCGCCGACAGCAGCCCCTGCGTTATGCCCAGGTGCAGCCCCCACAGGGCCACACCGACCAGCACCGCAGCCCAGGACCCGGCCAGTGCGAGCACCACATCGGCAGCAATCAGCACGGCCATGCCGGCAACCAGCAGACGCAACCGGCCCACGCGGTCGGACAATTTTCCGAAGGGGTAGGAACTGGCGGAATAGACCAGGTTCAGCACCACCAGCACCAGCGGAATCGCCACCAGCGGCAAGCCACGCTCCTGCGCGTGCAGGATCAGGAAGGCCTCGGAAAAACGCGCCAGGGTGAAGATCACACCGACCACAACCACCTTCCAGTAGGACCGCGACAGCAGTCGCAGCTGTTCCCGGTGCAACGGAAACCGCCCCCGGCCACGGATCGCAGGCGGGTCCTCGTGCACCCCGACCCAGAGCAGCCCTACCGCCACCAGGCCGGGAAGCATGGCCACCAGAAACACGGCGCGGAAATCATTGGCCCAGACCCACATCAGGCCGACCGCGAGCAGCGGCCCGACCACGGCACCCACGGTGTCCAGCGACTGACGCAAACCGTAAGCTGCGCCCCGCATCGCAGGCGGTGTGACATCAGCCACCAGGGCATCTCGCGGCGCCCCCCGGATGCCCTTGCCGATGCGATCCGTAAACCGCGCTGCCAGCACCATTCCCGGACTCCCGGCAATGGCAAACAGCGGCTTGCTCAGCATGCCCAGGGCATACCCCGCCAGCGCCAGCGGCTTGCGTCGACCCAGTGCATCGCTGAGTGCGCCGGAGAACAACTTCACGATCATGGCCGTGGCAGCAGCCACCCCTTCGATGACCCCCACCGTGACCGCACTGGCCCCGAGCACGGTGACCAGAAACACCGGCAGCAGGCTATGGATGATTTCCGAGGACACATCCATGAACAGGCTGACAAAACCCAGCACCCAGACTGTGCGGGGCAAGTGATCCGTAGTCGTGCGTTCAGGCATGGTCAGCAGCAGGAATGGCGGTGGAGTTCAGGTTGCGGCACGCCGTTGGGGCCGACCACGCACGGATTATGGCGGCCAACGCATAATGGCCGCTTCCTTGTTCACCGTACGCCCTCACCATGCCCCGTCCCATCCTGGATGAAACACAGATCCACCCGGCCATTCGCGACAAGGTCGCCACGCTGAACCTCGACCTCGTCGAGGCGGTACAGGCTGCAACCCGGGAACACGCGGTGGTCGTCGTCGGCATGGCCCAGAACCCCTTTCCCAAAAAGGCCCGCAAGGCGCTGGACGCAGCAGGAGTCGCCTACGAATACCTGGAGTTCGGCAGCTACCTCAAAGAATGGCGCCGGCGCAACGCGCTGAAGATGTGGACCGGCTGGCCCACCTTCCCGATGATCTTTGTGCGCGGACAACTCATTGGCGGTTACGGTGAACTGGAGCGCCTGCTGCGCAACGACGAACTGCAAACACTGCTGCCCTAGTCAGCCGTCACCAGTTCGGGTGTGAAGGTGGGCGCGGCGCGGCCAAGATCGTCGCGCTGCGCCACGCGTTCCTGGTAGCTGTAGGCGAGTGCGATCAGCCCGGCTTCATCAAACTCGCGCCCCAGCAATTCCAGCCCCACCGGCAGCGCCGGGCTGGTATCGGCCAGCCCGGCCGGAACACTGATTGCCGGGAACCCGGAAAAAGGGCTCAAGCGGTTGTTCGAGCCCGTGCTCGGACTGGACCCGGCCGTCGCCGCCAGCCCCTGAATGGTCGGGTAGACCAGCGCATCGAAGGGCGCGCCCAGGCGCGTGCCCTCCAGGTCGGTGTTCTCCAGCGCGGCGCTTAGCCGCGCACGCACGAAGGGCCCGCGCTCGGTGACCTGCTCGGCATAGGTCGGGTCGAGCGGAGCGAGGTAGCCACTGGCGCCATCCAGCGCCAGCACGATCAGGCTGTCGTTTTCGTAACCGCCGCTGACCACCACCGCCTCGAAGCTCTGCGGGTGACCGTCTTCGGCCGAACTCCAGGAGGACAGGTATTCGCTGAGCTGCGTGCTGAATTCCCAGCGCGAGACACTCTGGTATGCGGTGATATCGCTCAGGTCCGCAATCGTCACGTCCACCACCTCGGCACCGGCGGCGCGCATGGCCTCCAGGGCCCGCTCCACCACCGCGATGACATCGGCATTGCTGCCAAACAGATCGCGGACAACGCCGATGCGGGCACCAGACAGTGCCGTAGCATCCAGCGCGGCGGTGTAGTCCGCAGGTCCGCCGACCAGGGCCTGGTACTCGGCAGCACTGGTCATGAGCTCCGCACCCTCTTCGGGGCGCGTCGTCGCTTGCCGGTAGTGCCCGGAGCCCGGCTGCGCATCGAAGCCGACCATGGCCTGCAGCAAGGCCGCGCAGTCCTGCACGGTACGGCACATCGGCCCGCCCACATCCTGAAAATGCGCCAGCGGCACGATCCCGTCCTGCGAGACCAGACGCAGGCTGGGCCGAATGCCCACCAGCGCCTGGACGGCCGACGGGACGCGAATCGACCCGCCCGTGTCCGAGCCGGTGCCGAACAGTGCCAGGCTGGCCGCGATGGCAGAGCCGGTGCCGGAACTGGAGCCGCCCGCCCCCCGCGTCGGGTCGTAGGGGTTGTGTACCAGGCCACCCATCGAGCTGGACCCGGTGAATCCGAAGGCGAACTCATCCATGTTGGCCTTACCCAGGATCAAGGCCCCGGCCGCCCGGATACCCGCCACGCTGAAGGCATCGTCCGGCGGCATGGCCCCATCCAGCGCGGTCGCCCCGGCAGTTGTCGCCATGCCGGCCGCGTCAAAGTTGTCTTTGAGCAGCACCGTTGCGCAATGCAAAGGGCCGACCAGCCCGCCGCTGGCGTAGGCGGCATCCAGCGCGGCAGCCTCTTCCAGCACCTGCGGATTGACGGCAATGACACTGTTCAGTTCGGGACCCTGGCGGTCGTAGGCATCAATCCGGTCCAGATAGCCCTGCACCACATCGACACAGCTCAGGCGACCGCTGGCCAGCGCCTGGTGGACCCCGGCCAGGGTCGATTCCGCCCACTGGAATTCCGGCGTGGCCGTGGCATCGGTCGCAAGCACAGGAGCCTCGCGGCCCGCCGGCTGGCACCCCATGAGCAGCGCTGCACACAGCGCCGTTGTCATTTTGAGTTTCATGGCTGCAGCCGAGCAGTAACCGTGCCAATCTTTCTGCCAACGGGGTGCACCAGGACCCGACCGGTGTGGCATCTGCGTCCGCCGTTACCGGAGACCGGGTAAAAATGGCACCGGCCTTGCTTGATTTCTTTTTGAACCGCGAAAGAGTTGCATGACGATGACCGATCTCGCCGAACAAGACCGCGCCCTGCGCGCCCGCGTCCGCCTTTTCGGGCAGGTTCTGGGACAGGTCATCGTGCGGTTCGCACGCCCCGGGGTTTACGAGGTCGTGGAACGTCTGCGCCAGGGCTATATCGGTCTGCACAAGGGCGAACCTGGCGAGATCGCCGACAAGCGCAACGAGTTGCTGCACACCATCGACCGGCTGGATGCCGACACCCTGATCCAGGTCGTGCGGGCGTTCACCATCTATTTCCAGCTGGTCAACATCGCCGAGGAACTGGCCCTGCACAAGCAACGACGCGAGCAGGTCCGCCGGGGTGGACGGCTGTGGGTCGGTTCGTTCAACGACACCCTGCACCAGCTGCACGAAGCGGAGGTGTCTCCGCTGGAGGTCTCCCGCCTGCTCGGTGAACTGCATTACCGCCCGGTGTTCACCGCCCACCCGACCGAAGCCAAGCAGCGCACGATTCTCGAATGCCTGCGCCGGATCTTCACCCTGGCCGAGTCGATGGACGAGCCCGGCGACGAGCAGATCCGCAAGCTGCGGCTGGAAATCCAGACGCTGTGGCGTACCGAAGAAATTCGCGAGCAGCGGCCGACGGCCGAGGACGAGATCCGCAATACGCTGCACTACTTTTCGCACTCGCTTTTCGCCGCCGTGCCCAAGGTCTACCGCAACCTGGACCGCGGTCTGAGTGACCGCTACCCGGATTTCAATATTCGCTATGGCGGACTGATCCGCTTCGGCTCCTGGGTCGGCGGCGATCGCGACGGCAACCCCTTTGTCGGCGCCAGCACCACCGTCTACGCCCTGCGCATGCAGACCCGCGAAGCCCTGCAGCACTACATCCGCCAGATCGGTCAGCTGATCGATGAACTGTCGCATTCGCGGCACTGGTGCACACCGTCGCCGGCATTCGAGGCCGGGCTGAAGGCCGCCGAAGACAGCTATCGCTGGTCACACGGCTCGATACCCGAGCGCTTTCGCGACGAACCCTACCGCCGTCGCCTGTTTCTGATGCGCGAGCGCCTGCGGGCGATGGTGGACCAGATACAGCGGGAACTGGAGAACCGGGCGCTGACCTCGGTCCGCGCACCGGGGGCCTATACCGACCCGGCCGAACTGCGCAATGATCTGGACAGCATTCGCCAGTCGCTCGTCGCCCATGGTGATGACGAAATTGCCGCCGGCCGCCTGACCGACCTGATCCGGCTGGTGCAGACCTTCGGCTTCACGCTGGCACCGCTGGACATCCGCCAGGAATCCACCCGGCACGA
>JBFHON010000017.1:0-18819 GCA_041593295.1 Oceanococcaceae bacterium
CGACACGTGGCGGCGCCGCGTCCTGGCTGCTGCTTCTGGCCCTGATGGGCTTCGGCCTGCGCCGCAGGCCATAGGCCTGGCTGTCCACGCCCGCTCTCGCAGCGGGCGTGGACGCTTATTGACCAGGACGTTCCTGGACCAGCACCCAGGGACGCACGACCACGGCCCACAGGTCCTCATCCTCACCCGAAGCCCAGCGTGCAGCCGTGGCATCATCCAGATAACCGACCTGATCACTCTGCATCCAGGGCCGTAAACGGGCTGCCTCGTCTTCGGCAAACACCCGGGCCACCTCGATCAGGTCCAGTTCCGCGACGACCCGGATGACATTGCCGGCTGCAAACAGCCGTTCCAGTTCCGGCCAGGACACGCGCGCGGTCTCTGCCAGCAATTTGTCGTAAACCGGTACGGAAGGGATTTCGGACACGGGAATCATCCAGTGAAAAGCGGTCAAGAATGCCTATTATCGCCCCCCGTGCGCTACCATTGCTGGCTGACGACCCGCCCTTACAACGACAGGAGAACCCATGCGGCGCGTGGTTTTTAATCAAAAAGGCGGGGTGGGTAAAACCACCATCGTGTGTAACCTGGCGGCCATTGCTGCATCACGGGGACTGAACACCCTGGTCATCGACCTCGACATCCAGGGAAATGCCAGTCGCTACCTGCTCGGCGATGACCTGCCGCGGGAGGATATTTCCCGGTTTTTCGAAGGCACGCTGCGCTTTGGTCGTACCGACAACGGGCTGGACCAGTGCATCACCGACACGGGCATCAAGAACCTGTCGCTGGTCGCATCCTCCGATGAGCTGGACCATCTGGCCGGCAAGCTTGAAGCCAAGCAGAAGGTGCACAAACTGCGTCAGGCGCTGGACCGCCTGGACGAGTTCGACGCCGTCTACATCGATACGCCACCGGCGCTGAATTTCTACTCCCGCTCGGCCCTGATTGCCTCGCAGCGGGTGCTGATCCCGTTTGACTGCGATGACTTCGCCCGCCAGGCGCTGTACACCCTGCTGGACAACATCGCCGAGATTCAGGCCGACCACAATGAAACCCTGGACGTCGAAGGCATCATCGTCAACCAGTTCGCGGCGCAGGCCCGCCTGCCCCGTGAACTGCTCGCCATTCTGATCGACGAAGGCCTGCCGGTCAGGGAACCTCCGATCTCCGCATCGGTCAAGGTAAAAGAGTCGCATGAGGCCCACCAGCCGTTGATTCACTACGCGCCCCGGCACAAGATCGCCGAACAGTTCGTCGCGTTGTACGACTCGCTAAACCCGCAAAACCCCAGGTAACCATGAACAAGATACGCACCGCACTTCTTGGCGCGGGCATCGCGTTGAGCGCCCTGCCTGCATTCGCCGATACGGAAAGCAAACCGGAAAAGAACCCGGACGACCCGACCTACAGCAGTTTTCGCATCACCCAGGCCAAGGCCGATTTCGACAACCTCGATCCCGGTGTCAACCTGGGTTACACACTGGGCTTCCGGATCCCGCCGCTCGATTTCCTGTCCGTCGAACTGGACATCTCCGGCACGATCATCCCCGGGGAAAACCAGGGTGCGGTCAGCCAACCCATCGTTGACAACGGTGATGATGGCGACGGCGGCATTCTGGACCCGATATTCGGCGGCGGTGACGATGGCGGCAGCGGCGGTGGCAGCAGTTCCGGCGGCGGCAAGAACACCCGCTCTTCCAACGATCTGCTGCTGAACACGGTCGGCGTCTTTGCCCGCATCGAAACCCCGCGCAGCCTGAACGAGCGCTTCTACGGCGTCGCACGGGTGGGCTACAGCTATGTCGACAGCACCATTCCGGAACTGGTCGAGGATGGCCGGGGCAGCGGCTCCTGGGGCGTTGGCATCGGCTACCGCTACGGGACCAACGGACGCATCGAGCTGCGCTTCACCCAGGTGGCAGACGACCTGCAATATCTGGGTCTGGGGGCCAGTTTCTAGAACATGGTTTCATCAGCTGGAAAAACGCACACCGTGCAGAAACTGAGCGTCGACCTCGCCATCATCGGTACCGGGCCTGGCGGCGAGGGTGCGGCCATGATGGCCGCCAAGAACCATCTGAAGACGGTTGTCATCGAACGCTATGTGGACGTCGGTGGCGGGTGCACGCACTGGGGCACCATCCCCTCCAAGGCCCTGCGGTATGCGGTCAAGCAGCTGAATGAAGCCCGTCACAACCGCTTTGTCAGCCACCTGCGCAAGGAAATCCAGATCAGCTATCCGCAGCTGCTGGATTCGGCGAAAACGGTGATCGACACCCAGGTGGCATCGCGCCACCGCGCCTATGAGCGCAACCATGTGCCCATCCTCGAAGGCAATGCCGCCTTCGAGGACGCACATACGCTGACGGTGACCCGCCACAACATGGTGACGCACCGGATCAAGGCCAAGCACATCATCATTGCCACCGGGTCGCGCCCGTACCACCCCGAGGGGCTGGACTTCACCCACCCGCGCATCCACGACTCGGACACGATCCTCAAGTATCGCGAGAACCCCCGTTCCATCACCATTTACGGGGCCGGCGTCATCGGCAGCGAGTACGCGTCGATCTTTGCCAATCTGGGGATGAAGGTCAATCTGATCAACACCCAGAGCCGTCTGTTGTCCTTCATGGACGAAGAGATCACCGAAGCGCTGTCCTACCACCTGCGTGATCAGGGCGTGATCATCCGGCATAACGAAGAGTTTTCGCATGTCGAGGCCCGCACCCACGACGTGGTCCTGCACCTTAAATCCGGGCGACGCCTCAAGGCCGACGCCCTGCTGTGGGCCAACGGGCGCACCGGCAATTCGGCCGGCATGAACCTGGAAGGTATCGGTCTGGACGCCAATTCGCGGGGGCAACTGGGCATCAACGAGAACTACCAGACGGCGCTTCCGCACGTGTATGCCGTCGGCGACATCATCGGTTACCCGGCGCTGGCCTCCAGTGCTTACGACCAGGGGCGCTTTGCGGTCTCCCACATCCTCGACCCCGCCAAACCCCTGCCCCTGATGACCGACACGCCGGCAGGCATCTACACGATTCCGGAACTGTCATCGGTAGGCAAGACCGAGCAGGAACTGGCCGCCGAGGGCGTGCCCTATGAAGTTGGCCACGCCTGGTTCAAGCACCTTGCGCGGGCGCAGATGTCCGGCGAAACCGTGGGCATGCTGAAGATCATCTTCAATGTGGAAACGCGCGAGGTACTGGGCGTGCACTGCTTTGGTGACCGCAGTGCCGAAATCATCCACATCGGCCAGGCCGCGATGCAGCTGCCACCCGATGGCGCGCAGATGGACTTTTTCGTCAACACGACCTTCAACTACCCGACCATGGCCGAGGCCTACCGGGTTGCTGCCCTGAACGGCCTGAACCGCATCGCCTGAGGCCGCTCCGCAGGAGCGGCTCCAGCGTCTAGCTGCTGCTGCGCGAAACCAGAAAGCCGCCGGAACGTTCGTCGCGCACCAGCGTGAGCTGTTTGGCCTTGGCCATCGCTTCAAGCAGCTCGCTGAACGAGCCAAACCCGTGCGAGGACTCGCTGAAACCCGGCTGGCGGCGCTTCAGTGTCTGCTTGATCATCGAACCCCAGATCTTGTCGGCATCGTCACGCTCGGCAGCGACCGCATCCAGCGTTTCCAGCACCAGATCGAACAGCTCCTGCTGCGGGTCGGCCTTGGTCTTCTTGCCCGCGCCCCTGCGACGCCGCTTGCTTTCCGACTTGACCAGGTCATCGTAAAAAATGAACTCGTCGCAGTTGGCAGTCAGCAGGTCGGAGGTGGAACTGCGCACCCCGACCCCGATCACGGCCTTGTTGTTCTCGCGAAGCTTGCTGACCAGCGGCGAAAAATCGGAATCACCGGAGATGATCACGAAGGTATCGACGTGGGCCTTGGTGTAGCACAGGTCCAGCGCATCAACGACCAGCCGGATGTCGGCGGAATTCTTGCCCGACTGCCGGACATGGGGAATGTCGATCAGTTCGAAGGCGGCCTCATGCATCGGCCGCTTGAAATCGCTGTAACGCTGCCAGTCGCAATAGGCCTTCTTCACGACGATGGACCCCTTGAGCAGCAGCTTCTCCAGCACCTTCGTGATTTCAAAGGGTGCATTGAAGGCGTCGCGGGCGCCGAGGGCAATGTTTTCAAAGTCGCAGAAAACAGCCAGATTCTGTGTGTCAGGATTCATAGACATGGCCGCAGTATCGCAGACTTGGAGGGGGATCTAGCGGGCACAGGCCGGGATTGCCACCCCCCATGAATCTACGCCGCCCCCGGACCGCGCAAGGCTATTCTGCTGCTTTCGCCTGCTGCCAGAGGCTCTCCAGTTGATCCAGCGAACATTCATCCCAGCGCCGCCCTGCGGTATCCAGCTGCCGCTGCACACCCTCGAGGCGTGATGAGAAACGCCGGTTGGCCTCCTCCAGCGCCTGCTCCGGATCAACATTCAGAAACCGGGCCAGGTTGACCACGCTGAACAGCACGTCCCCGAGTTCGTGCACCCTGTCCTGCTGTGACGCCGATGCTGCCGCCTCGCGCAGCTCAGTTATCTCTTCTTCAAGCTTTTCCCAGACCGGGTCCACATCGGGCCAGTCGAAGCCCAGCTGCGCGGCCCGAAGCTGCATCTCGCAGGCACGCTTCAGCAGGCCAGGCGGCAGCTGCTCAGCGTCGGGTGTTTGCCAGCTGGGCATGAAAACGCTCCTGCAGATTCCACAACATTCCGGCGGTTGCCCCCCAGATCCGGTACGAGCCGTGGTGGATTTCGAAAATCTTGATGCCACCGAAGCGGGCCACCATGCTGCGCTTGTATTGCGCCGGGTCCAGCAGATGCCGCAATGGCACCTCGAAGATCTCGTCCACCTCGTCGCGATGTGCCCGGGTGCGGGTATCGGCTTCCATCCAGCCCACAACGGGCGTGACCCGGTACTTGCTGACTGTGGGGTAGTCATCCAGCAGGCCGAGTGGCTCGATCTGGCTGGCGCGAATGGCCGTTTCCTCGTTGGCTTCGCGCAAGGCGGTACCGATGGGAAATTCATCCGTCGCATCCGCCCGCCCACCGGGGAAGCTGATCTGCCCGGCATGGGCCCGCAACTTCCGGGTACGCACGGTGAATACCACGCGTGGCTCCGGCCAGACCCGACGGACCGCGACCAGCACCGCCGCCGGTCGCAGCTGCTGCAACCAGTTCTTGCCCAGCGCCAGATCGACACTGGGGCCAAAGCCGAGGTCGATCATGGGCCGCGGCTCAGGGCTGTCCAGCGGCGCCAGACAGGCCTCAAGCGTGTCCACAAGCTGCCCGTTGGACAGCGTATGAACCGGATGTGACTTATCCGGCAAGCCGAGACTCCAAGGCCCGCTGGTCCAGCGCAAAGCGGCGTATGCCTTCGAGCAGCTTTTCACCAGCCATGGCGTCCTCGGCGAGTCCCAGTGCAAAATTCGCCGCATCCGGCGCCGTCGATGCGAGCTCTTCCGCAGACAGCGTCGTGCGCTCGATCAATGGCTCCAGCACCTCGGACTCTGCGGCGAGTTCGTCCATCAGGTCCGGGGCGATGGTCAGCAGGTCGCAACCGCACAATCCCTTGATCTGGCCGGTGTTGCGGAAACTGGCACCCATGACCAGAGTCTGGTGACCCGCCTGCTTCATCCAGCCATAGATGTTGCGCACCGAGCGCACGCCCGGGTCATCTTCGGCCGAAGTGACCTCAACCCCATGCGCCTTGTGCCAGTCGGTAATCCGGCCGACAAAGGGCGAAATCAGCGTAATGCCCCCTTCGGCGCAGAGCTGCGCCTGCAGGAGCGAAAAAATCAGCGTGAGGTTGCAACGGATGCCCCGTGCTTCCAGCACCTGCGCCGCGCGCACCCCTTCCCAGGTGGCTGCAATCTTGATCAGAATGCGCCCCGGGTCGCCGCCACAACGCGCGACCTGCTCCAGTAGCTGCTCGGCACAGGCAATGGTCGCCACCGTGTCGTAGGACAGCGTCGCATCCGCTTCCAGCGACACCCAGCGCTCCACGGAGTTCTGGATTTCCGCCGCGAAGCGCGCACCCAGCCACCAGCGCTGCTCGGTGACGGACGCTGCCGAAGCGCGCGCCTGAGCGAGCCATTCCTCGACCTGCGCCCCGCCCGCATCCACCGCCTTGAGTACCAGGCTCGGGTTGGTCGTGGCATCAACCGGCCGCAGGCGTGCAATTGAGGCAATATCGCCGGTGTCAGCCACGATGGTCGAGTGGCCACGTAAGGATTCAAGAGTATTGGACATGAAGATTCGCGCTACTGATGCAGATTTCTGAACCGACGCGCCTCCGGGTCGAGCTTGATGCCGACGACCCGGCGCGCCAGTGGTGTGCCCCCGACGAGCAATCCGTCTGGATTCTAACCCGCGACCCGGATCAGCGATTGATTGTCCGGGATGCCCGCGAACCCCGGCAGCGACCGTTGCGGCTGGAGCTGGATGGTCCGGAGATCCGCCGACGCGCCCGGGACGGCAGAAAAAGCCTGCTCGCGCGCGCTTTGGGCTTCAAGGGGGGCGAATACACCATCCTGGACATGACGGCCGGCCTCGGGCGCGACATGGCAACTTGCGCCCGGCTGGGCATGTCGGTGGTGGCCTATGAGCGGCAGCCGCTGATGTATGCCCTGCTCCACGACGCATGGACCCACTGCGACCCGGAGCTGCGCGCGCGCATCGACCTGCGCTTCGGCGCAGCGGACGCATCGGTATGGCAGGCCGTGAACGCCGTCCTGTATGACCCGATGTACCCCCAGGATGGCAAGCGCAACGGCGCGGCGCCAGCTCTGGAGCTGCAGCGAATGCGCGAACTGGTGGGAACGGACCCGGATGTGCAGCAGTGCTTTACCGACCTGCAGGCCGACCCGCCGCGGCGGCTGGCCATCAAGCGCCCACCACGGGGGGCCCGGGTGGAATTGGGCCAGCCTGACGTCGACATGCAGGGCGGGCGTGTGCACTGGGCCGTGTACCTTGGCCCGACCCCGCCACCTCCCTGATTCAGGCCAGGTCGATCAGGCGATCTTGTCCAGCTGGTCGCGATAACGCCGGGCATTCTGCACGTAGTGGTCGGCAGACATCTTCAGCATCTGCACCTCGGCCTCCGAGAGCTCGCGTACGACCTTGCCCGGCGTGCCCATGACCAGCGAGTTATCGGGAATCACCTTTCCCTCGGGAATCAGGCTGCCCGCGCCGATCAGGCAGTTCTTGCCGATCTTCGCCCGGTTCAGCACAACGGCCTGAATACCGATCAGGGTGTTGTCGCCAATGGTGCAGCCATGGACCATCGCCTGGTGACCAACGGTCACGCCCACACCGATGGTCAGCGGGATGCCCGCATCGGTGTGAATGACCGTGCCATCCTGAATGTTGCTGCGTTCGCCGATCGTCATCGTGTCGTTGTCGCCACGAATCACCACATTGAACCAGACGCTGGAGTCGGCCTCCAGCACCACGTTGCCGATCACCGTGGCATTGGGCGCCACCCAGGCGCTATCGGCGATGCGCGGTTTCACATTGCTGAGTTCATAAATCATGCTTGTCTCCTCGTTCCTGTGCGTTACGTGGTCTTATTCCACGGTTTGACGTAAACGTTCCGGCACCTGAGCCACCTCACGCCGCAGGTAATGCACCTGCAACTCGGCCGCCGCGACCGGGGCCGCCCAACGGGCCAGCCGGGCCACCTCCCGCGCATCCGGTGCAACGCCAGGCAGCAATTCGCAACTGGCGGGCAGTTCCGAAGGATGGGCTTCCCAGCCCGGACCGGCCGCAATCGTCGGCGCATGCTGCTGGCACTCCAGCGCCGGCGCAATGACGCGATCATCGGCGCGGAGCAAATCCGCTTCGGCCGTCGCCAGTGACCAGTGCGCGACATACAGCTGCCCCATGCGCGCATCCAGTGCCACGCTCAACTGGCCTGCTGACGGCAGTTGGCCGTGTCTCTCGCGCACCTGCAAGGCCATGGCCGACAAGGTGTTGATGCCGACGACGGGCAGGCCAGCGCCCAGAGCGAGCGCCTGGACAAAACCCACCCCGACACGCACACCCGTCAGCCCACCGGGGCCATGGGCAACGGCCAGATAACTGAGTGCCCCCAGCGACAAACCCGCCTGCTGCAGGGCGACCGCCACCTCGTGGCGCAACCAGCCGAGGTTATCCCGCACCGGGCAGACCGCGTGATGCACGATGGCATCAGCGTGCAGCAGCGCCAGCGACGTGCGGTTGTTGGATGTATCGACCGCCAGGATCGTTGCCATCACGACACCTTCTCTTGCATGCCGGCGCGGATGTCTTCGAGGAACTCCACCACCTCATGCTCAGCACGCACCAGCGGCAAGGGAGGCAGGCTGGCGCGCAAGGTCTTGCCGTAACCCTTGGTGACCAGTCGGCTGTCTCCCACCATCACCACGCCGCGATCGGATTCGGTGCGCAGCAGTCGACCCACCGCCTGCTGCAATGCCACCGCCGCTGGTGGAATATCGACCGTGTTGAACGGTGACTGACCGCGCTCCCGCGCCAGCTTCTGCCGTGCCGCGTGGACCGGATCCTGGGGTGAGGTAAAGGGCAGTCGATCAATGATCACCAGCCGCAATGCATTGCCGGGTACGTCGACACCCTCCCAGAAACTGGCCGAGCCGACCAGAATGGCGTGACCATCCCGGCGAAAGCGCTCCAGCAGCAAGCCGTTGGCCTCGGTGCCCTGCTCCAGCACCCGCCAGTCACCCCAGTCGCGCAACATGTTCGCGGCCTCGATCACGGCACGCCGTGAAGTACACAGCACGAAGGCCCCGCCATCGGCGGCAGCAATCAGGGGCCGCGCTGCCTGCAAAACGGCAGCGGTATGCTGCGGGCCGTGTTGCGGGTCAGCCATCGCCCCCGGCACATACAGCCGGCCCTGGTAGACGTAATCGAAAGGACTCGGATACCGCTCACAGCGGGCATCCGTCAAACCCAGACGCTCCTGGAAATACTGGAAACTGCCCGCGACCGACAGGGTGGCGGACACAAAGGCCCAGCTCGCCTGCTGACTGGCAAACCCGGCCTGACTCAACCCGCTGACATCCAGCGGCAATGCATTCAAAGAAAACCCACGCCCGCTACGCTGAGCCCAGCAGATGGCATTTGCACTATCGGCGCCTTCCCAGTTCAGGGCGTTCAGCGCGACATCGGCAACCCGCCTTGCCAGCACCACCTCATCCACCTCGGCAGCCTTTTCCGCCGCGGCCTTGGCCACCAGTGCCAGCGCCTCACGCAGCTCGGTGAAGCGCTGCAACGCCGCCTTGTCTCGCAGCAAAGCCTCGCGGGAAATCCGGTCCTGCGATGCCGGAATCAGGCGCTGCAGGGCGGTGGACGCATCCATCACCGCATCCATTTCCGACTGCAGGCTCTTCAGCACCCCGGTCTGGCTGATTTCCCGGTGCAGATCCCGCAACTGGTAGCTGCTGAGCGTGAACCCGAAAAACAGCCCCAGAACTTCCGGCCATTTGTGGGCCTCGTCGACAACGACGGTGTGGGCCCGTGCCAGCAGGTCACCAAAACCCTGGTCCTTCAGCGCCAGGTCGGCTGCCAGCAAATGGTGGTTGGCCACCACGACCTGCGCCTTGGCAGCGCGTGTTCTGGCGCGCGCCACGCAGCACTTGTCGATGAAGGGGCAGTCCTGTCCCAGGCAGTTCTCGCTGGTCGAGGTCACCTGGCTTTTCAGGGGCCAGTCCGCCGGCAGTCCGTCGTACTGATCCATGTCCCCGCTGTCGTGCCGGCTCACCCATTCGGCCAGACCCGCCAGCAGGTATTCATCTTCGGCGGTATCACCCCGCGCCCGGTCGGCGCGCTCATGACAGTAGTAATTCGACCGCCCTTTCAGCAGTGCTGCGCTGAATTCGATACCCAGCGCCTGCTTGAGGCGCGGCAGGTCACCAAAGAACAGCTGATCCTGCAGGCTGCGCGTATGGGTTGCGACGATGACACGCTGGCCATCGAGCAAGGCAGGCACCAGATAGGCATAGGTCTTGCCCACCCCCGTCCCGGCCTCCGCACACAACACGCTTTGCGCATTGATCGCATCTGCGATGTCCTCGGCCATGGCCACCTGACCGGAGCGCATCCGGTAGCCCTTCAGGTTGGCGGCAAGCGGCCCGTCCTCGGCAAACAGCGCACTGAAGCTTTCGATCTCCACCTAGGAGGGCACCCGCGCCTGACGCCGTGCCTCGGCGGCACCGGACGCATCGCCCCGCGCATCCCGGCTGCGGGCGATCAGATCCCAGCACCAGGGAATCACGGCATCACCGGCATAGGAATATTCCAGCGCGCGCTGCGCCAGGTTTTCTGCCGCTGCCCACTGCTGCTCGGCCAGTCGCACCCGTGCCAGTTCGAACCAGACCACAGGGTCGCGCGGAGAGATGGAGATGGCGCGCTCCAGTCGCTGAGCGGCGGCACGGAAATCCCCGCTGCTGCGGTAGCGACGTGCCTCGCTGACCAGGCTCTGGCCGACCTCGCTCGCAGCGACCAGGGTATCGGCCGACGCGACCGGGATGGCGGCATCCGCATCCGGCGTGGCCGGCCCGGCGGCCCTGTCCTGGCTGGTCGCGGCCCAGGGGTCGTCAGGCCACGGCCAGGCCCCGGTCTGCGCAGGCTGGCTGGCACAACCGACAAGCAGCACCACTCCGCAGGCAGCAAGAGCGCGGAAAACAGGCGTCACGATCATCTAGAAGAAATTCCGGAACCAGGAGCGACTGCGTCGCCGGGAGCACGGGGCTTCCTCGGCAGGAACGGAGCCCTCGATAAAGGGGATCTCACGCAGTGTACGGCAGCCATCATCTCCCGGCAGGCCGCTTTCGCTATCAATTGACTGCAGCACCACCCCGCGCGGTGGTCGGAGCTCGACTGAAGGGGCATGGGCTGCTTCCATGAAGTCCGCCCAGATGGGCAAGGCACCACTGGCACCGGTCAAGCGCATGCTGGCGTTGTTGTCCTGCCCCACCCAGACGGTCGCCTGCAGGGTGGAGCCGTAGCCGGCAAACCAGGAATCCCGCTGCGAGTCGCTGGTCCCGGTTTTGCCGGCCAGTTCGCGTCCGCCCGAGAGATAGCGCGCCGCACCGCGCGCCGTACCTTCACGCAAGGTTTGAACCAATGCCCAGTGCAGCAAATGCGTCGCTCGCGGATCCAGACCCCGCTGCAGTTTCAGCTCATCGCGCAACAGGGTTTCCCCCTCGGCTGTGGACACCGAGGCAATCGCACGCAACCGGCTGGGGTAGCCCCCTGCGGCGAGGGTGTTGTAGATGCTGGCCACCTCCAGCGGTGTCAGCTCGAGGGTGCCCAATGCCAGTGACGGGACCGCCGGAATGGCGCCGTCCACTCCCAGGTCGCGCAATGTCCGCACCAGCGACGGGATGCCCAGATCAATGGCCAGCCGTGCCGTCGACAAGTTGTAGGACTTGGCCAGCGCGCGATACAACGGGACCATGCCATGGGCTTCGTGATCGAAATTGTCGGGTTCCCAGACATCCCCATTGGGCATTTCCAGCCCAAAGGGCTGGTCCTTCAGCGGCGTCACCAGCGTGTACTTGTCCGGCTGCGCCAGTGCCGTGTAGTACACCGCAGGTTTGACCAGGGAACCGATCTGCCGTCGCGCATCCAGCGCCCGGTTGAAACCACCGGACCCGGGGTTGGCCGAGCCCACGACGGCCTTGATTCGCCCATCCGCGGTACCGGTTGCGACCAGCGCGGCCTGCAACCCGGCACCGCCACGCGACTCCAGCTGGGGCACGATGCTGCGCACCGACTTCTCGGCCAGAGCCTGCAGGCGCGAATCAAGATGGGTCTCGATCCGCAACCCGTTGTGGGTGAGCACTTCCACCGGAAAATCCCGCTTCAGCTCGCGCCGGACCAGGTCCAGGAACGCCGTCGTGGTCCGGCGACGCTGGCTGCTCGGCCCGATTCCCAGCCCGGCCTGCTCCCCATTGGCCAGCTGCGACGACGTGATGATTCCCGCGTCATACCAGAGCCGCAACACCAGATTGCGACGCCGCGTCGCCGCTTCCGGGTGGCGCCGCGGGTTGTAGGCCGAGGGCCCCTTGACCATCCCCACCAGCAAGGCCAGCTCAGCCACCTTGAGTTCTTCCAGCGGCTTGCCGAACCAGAACCGGCTGCCGAGGCCGAAGCCGTGGATGGCCCTGCTGCCATCCTGGCCCAGATACACCTCGTTTCCGTACGCTTCCAGAATCGCACTCTTGTCGAAATGCCATTCCAGCAACAGCGCCATCACGGCCTCACGGCCCTTGCGCACAAAACTGCGCTCGTTGGTAAGGAATAGATTCTTGACCAGTTGCTGGGTCAGGGTGGACCCGCCCTCGACCACACGGCCGGCAGCGATGTTCTTGACCACCGCACGCAGCAAGCCCTGGGGATCGAGCCCAAAATGCCGTGCGAAGCGTTGATCCTCGACTGCAATGAGCCCCTGCCGCAGGGTGCGAGGCCATTCGGACAGCTGCAGCAGCTCCCGATCCTCACCCTCGGCCGGGTACAACGAGCCAATGCGTTCCGGCTCCAGCCGGGCCAGCACCAGCGGGTTGCCCGACGAATCTTTCAGCGCCGCGATTCGTGCGCCATCGTGGCTCAGCAGCAGCCCCTGCTCGCCCTCGTTATCACCGGCGTAGCTGAATGCCCGGCGCCAGATTTCCAGGTGATTGCCACTGCGCGCGTACTCACCGGCTTGTCGCGGCGGCGACGCCACCCGGCGATATCCCAGCCGGTTGAGTGCAGCGTCGACGTCATCGGCCGCCAGCGGCGCATCACGGTACAGCTCGACCGGCGCGGCAAAGACCTGAGCCGGCGCGACCCAGCGAGCGGTGGCGAACCGCATGCGAACCTGACGATCACTTTGAAACACCAGCAACGCGAAGGCCAGGAAGCCCAGCGCGACGAGGAGGATGATTGCAGGGCCGAGACGACGTTTCACGCCGTCATTTTATCGACTGTGGGAGATTTCCTCAGACCCGCTCAGACCGGCCTCAGGCCGGCGCCCGGGTGGAGAAACGGTAGCCGGTTCCCCGCACGGTCTGAATCAGTGCATCACAGCCATGCGGTGCAAGCGCCTTGCGCAAGCGCCGAATATGCACATCCACCGTACGCTCCTCGACATAGACGTTCTGCCCCCAGACGCGATCCAGCACCTGTTCCCGGGTATAGGCCCGCTCCGCGTGCGTACAGAAGAAGTGCAGCAGACGGTATTCGGTAGGCCCCAGCGACAGCGGTTCACCCTTGATGGTGACCCGTTGTGCGGCAACATCCACCGAGATATCCCCGACTTCGATGGGGGCATCCAGACCGCCCACATGGGTGCGCCGCAGGACCGCGTGAATACGCGCCACCAACTCGGCCGCGGAAAACGGCTTGGTCAGGTAATCATCGCAGCCGGCATACAGGCCGCGTACCTTGTCTTCCTCCTCACCACGCGCCGTGAGCATGATGATCGGGATGTCGCAGAAGCTCTCGTCGGATTTGAGCTCCCGGGAAAAATCCAGCCCCGACATCCCCGGCAGCATCCAGTCCATCAGGATGAGATCCGGGCGCTGCCCCGCAATCTCCAGGCGGCCCAATTGCGCATCGGCGGCTTCGTGGACATGGTAGTCCTCCCGCTCCAGCGCAAAACGAATCAGCTTGCGAATCGGCTCTTCGTCTTCAATGACGAGAATGTGACGTCCGTACATGTTTTCCATGGCAGCAATGATCTTCAGCCCATGATGTGACGCAATGATGACATTTATATGTCAGGACTCACTTTTTCCCAGAACCCGCCTTCCCGGACGGTTGAGCACCGCCGCGCACCCTGCAGGTCAGTCGACGGCACTTTGCAGGATGCGACCCAGTTGCTCGTGGGTGTTGGGCGAACGAACCCGCTTCTGGGTCGCCTCCAGCACCTCGAATATCTGCCCGCGCCAGGGCTCGGCCAGCCGGAAAGCGCTTTCCAGGCCGCCCACCAGACGGGCCGTAAGCTGCGGATTGACCGCGTCGAGCTGAATGATCTCGGCCGCCCAGATGCGCAAGGCTTCGCCTTCGCGGTCGTAAAAGGTGATCGGGTTCTGGCGGACCAGCGTATCCATGACGGCGCGTACCCGGTTGGGCGATGTCCGGACGTACCCGGGGTCTGCGAGCAGCGTGACCAGCCCATCCCGCGTGGCGTGGCGAGCGCGCAGACCGAATGCACGATCCAACACCAGTTCGTCACGGCGATGCCGCCCCAGCAGCGTGTCATGCAGCGTCGACACATCGGGCAGGTCCGCCTTCCACGCAGCAGCCAGTGCACCAAAGCGCAGGCTCAGGTTGTCGGACTCGTGCAGCCATTGATGAACGGTTTCCCGCAGATGCGAGCGCCCGGCGAGCAGACCCAGTTCGAGCAGGCGCACCGCCAGACGTCGCTGCGCGACATCCTCTTCCTGGAATCGCCATTGCTCCGGCACCTTCAGCAAGCCCGCGACGACCTGCTCGTCATGCCAGACGGCATGGGCCAGTACCAGCTCAACCTTCTGGTGTGCCTGAGCCACTGCGAGCGGGTCGACGTCCTGGCCTTCCGCCATCAAGGTTGCGGTTGCGGGCAGCGTGAGAAGTTCGGCAAGTACCGCCCGATCGGCACCGGGCGTGAACCAGCCCCGCACGTCTGCAAAGATATCTTCCGGCAGGCTCGTCCCCGCCATCAGCTGCTTGACCGCCGCACGGTAACGCCCCTGCTGTGCCTCCCAGCGCGCAACCGGGTCCGTGGCGAAGCGCGTGATCTGGACCAGGGCATCGTTGCTGTAGTCACAGTCCCACACGATCGGGGCTGGCAGCCCACCACCATAAACCGGTGTCAGCTCACCCTCGACCGGGCGCTCGAAATCAAAGTGATACTCAGCGCTCGGCGTGTTCAGCAGCAATGCGGCCTCCCCGGCGTGCCCGGCAACCGGCAAGGCGCCCCGGGCGTCGACGAACTCCAGCCGGACCGGAACCGGCACGGGGTCTGTTGCATGCCCTTTGGCCACCGCCGCTGGCTGTTGCCGCAAGGCAACAGCGCAGCCCTGCTCCGCCGGCTGCAGACTGATGGACAACGTGGGCGTCCCCGGGCGGTCATACCAGCGCAGGAACTCTTCGGCACTGGTGATGCCGCCGGTGAACTCGAAGCAACCCACCAGGTCCTCGATCGTGGCTGCCTGGCCATCAAACTCCGTGAAATAGCGCTGCATGCCCTCGGCATAGCCTTCCTCGCCGACACAGGCGCGCAGTACCCGGATCAGTTCGGCGCCTTTTTCGTACACCGTGGCGGTGTAGAAATTGTTCATGTCGACATAGGACTCGGGGCGCACCGGGTGTGCCAGCGGACCGGCATCCTCGACATACTGGCGGGCCTTCAGCAACGCCACTTCGTGAATACGCTGCGCGGAACCCCCGGCATGTGCGGCCGTGAACTCCTGCTCGCGAAACACCGTCAATCCCTCTTTCAGGGACAGCTGGAACCAGTCCCGACAGGTGATCCGGTTGCCGGTCCAGTTGTGCAGGTATTCGTGGGCGACGACGGCTTCCACCATCACATGGTCTTCATCCGTCGCGGTTTCCGGGTGCGCCAGCACGCATTTCGGGTTGAAGATGTTCAGCCCCTTGTTTTCCATCGCCCCCATGTTGAAGGCGCGGGCTACGACCACCATGTACAGGTCAAGGTCGTATTCGCGACCGTAGACCTCTTCATCAAAGCGCATGGCGTGCTTGAGCGACTGCACGGCGTGACCCAGCTGCCCTTCCAGCCCGGGGTCACACCAGAACTCGATGGCCACATCCCGCCCCGAAGGGGTCCGGTGACTGTCCGCAACACAGGCGAGGTCACCGGCAACCAGGGCGAACAGATAACAGGGTTTGGGGTGCGGATCATCCCAGACCACCTTGCGGCGTCCGTTTTCCAGCGACTCGGACACCCGGTTGCCATTGCTCAGCAACACCGGATAACGCTCGGGGTCGGCCAGAATCGTCACGGTATAGCGACTCAGCACATCCGGACGGTCCTGGAACCAGGTGATCCGGCTGAAGCCGTGAGATTCGCATTGGGTGCACAGCAGACCCGGTGATCCGTACAAGCCTTCCAGACTGCTGTTCGCAAAGGGGTCGATGCGGCCAACGATTTCCAGTTCGCCAGAGGCCGGAAATGCCGTCACCGTGAGGGTATCCGGCGTGAGCGACCAGTCGGCTGAATCAAGCTCCACACCATCGATGCGGATGCCCACCAGTTCCATGTCCCGGCCGTCCAGCACCAGCGGACCGGGCTGACCTGAAACCGCACTCAGCTTCTGCCGACAGCGAACCTGCACCGGGTGCTGACCGCCCTCCCCGGCTGCTGCGGTCAGATCGAACTCCAGGTCGACCTTTTCCACGCGCCACTCCGGCGGACGGTAGTCCTTGCGGTAAATGCGGTGTTCGGGGGTATCAGCACTACGTTTCACAACAGCTTTCCTCGTGCCAGGGTGTCGCGCAGACACTCCTGCTGTGCGGGTGTTCCCGCGAATGACAAATGGGCGCCGGAGTACCAGTACGGGGCCCGGCAACCCCAGTGTGCGGCGAGCGCCTGCGGTTGATCAGGCCAGACCAGCGTATCCGCGGTGCCGGCAAAAATGCCCAGCCGGTCGGGGCTGAGCCGTGCGCCAAAGCAGCCGGGGCTGACGGGCGCAAAAACCTGCCGGAGCAATCCCAGGTGAACGCCTTCGCACTCGAGCTGCTGGCGCTCTTCTGCAGGCATGTGCCGCCACATGGTCAGGGCCATGTCGAAGACAGGAATGCCCGCGATGACGCAAGCCAGCTCCTCATCAATGCCCGCCAACAGGCTGGCGTTGTATCCGCCAAGGCTGATGCCGTAAGCCCCCACCGCCGGCGCATGCCGGTTCAGCCGGATCCATGACAACAGACGACGTATGTCCCAGATCGCCTGACGCTGGGCATGGATGAAGCCGGAAAAATCACCTTCCAGATAACCCCCGCCGGAGAACACCCCGTTGCGGCGAGGGCCGTGCAACGGCAGGACCACCGAGGCAATGTTCAGACCCAGTTTCTGGTGCAGAAAGTGCGGTTCAAACGCACGCAGATCCATCAGCGGGTTGCCCATGCGGTAGCCGTGAATGGTCAGCAGCCAGGGCCGGGGTTTCCCGGGGTGCTCCAGCACCCAGGCATGGGCCCGACGGTTGCGGGCATGCTCCGCCCAGCGTGCCGCCCCGGGCAGATCGGATGCCGGCAGATCAGAGTCCCAGTGGATATGCCGGTAGCGTTGCCCGAACAGGGACTTTTGCCGGGACTCAACGCGCAGCAGGTCCGGTGGTCGCACGTGAAAGCTATCGAGTAACGCGCCACTGATGGGGTTCCCGAGCACCTGATCCCAGGCCCTGAGTTCCTCCAGCACGCCAAGGCGATCATCCTGGCGCGGCGGCTGCATCAGAATCTTGAACCAGCCCAGCAATGCCTGGTCAGTCCCGATCCGGATGGCCGTCGGCAGATCGGCCTCCGGCTCGGCAACACCGGCTACCTGCGGGTAAGTTGCAATCGAAATGCGCCCTGCAGCAATCCATACCAGCACCGCCATGCCGAGTACCGCCAGCGTCAGCAGTACCTGACCGGTTACCAGCAGGCCGATCAGCGGCAGCACGGTCGCCGCGGCCGCCAGCGTCAGCATTTCTACCAGGCGGCTGTCGCCGCGCCAGAGCAGCAAGCCTACCGAGGCAGCCAACGCCAGACTGCCTGGCGGCAATGCCAGCAGGAGCAGCGCCAGGTCACCACGGAACCCCAGGCTCAGGAGGGTCCAGCCCAGAACCAGTCCCGCAGTGGCCTCCCACGGTGTGGCCAGCAGCGGCCGGTTCTGTAGCGGGAAATTATCCATACACGCGCCAGAGGAAACCGGCACTGAGGGGCAAGGCCACCACCAGAGCCAGGTCCCACAGCCGATGGTTCGGCCATTGCCGGATACTGCCGAGCGAAGCGCAGATCGCGATACCGCCCAGCAAGGTGAAGGTCGCCAGTGTGAGCGCCAGGGTTGGCAGGTCGCGCACCAGTTGCGGCGTCTGCGGGACGTAAATGGCGTAGATCAGAAGAACGACGGCAAGAACCAGCGCCATCCCTGCGCCGGTAACGGCGACCAGTAGTCGAGCAATGAGCATGAGATCAGTTGGGTTGTTTGCGATCAGCGCGCCCGGCGGCGCGAGAAGCCAGTGAAGCCAGACCGGGCATGATTTTAGCGGCCACCTTGGGTTGCATCAGTGCCGCCCGGATCAGCGTCGCCAGCGCCAGACGTGCCACGCGGTCCCGGTACTGGAAGATGCTGCCGACCATCCACAGGCGACGGTCCTCGATGACCGTAACGCGGTCATCTTCTTCCGGCCCAAACGCCACGACAACGGTCAGTCGCACCTCCAGCGGCGGCCTGCGCCGTCGCCGTGAGGCCGGCAGCGTTTCATTCGGCGGCATGGTCCGTGGTCTATGCGGGCTGTGGGTCTTCGCGAACCAGTGGTGGGGTCTGCTGTCGCAGCGCATGCGCGAGCTGTGAAACGGCTTCGTCCAGGTCTTCGGAAAGGTTGAGCGCCGTTTCCAGCTCATCGTCAATCCGGTTGGTATCGATTTCCAGCCCCAGACCCAGCTGGCTGGAATAGCCGGCCGGCCGGTTCCCGCGCGCCAGATCAAACCAGGCATGATTGCCCTTCGGTGTCGGTGCAAACACCACCCGCAGGCGCGGGCCAAAACGCTGGCGCAACTCTGGCAAGGCCGAACGACCAACGGTAAGCAGCACATTCAGGCCGCTGTCGAGCCAGCGGTC
>JBFHON010000018.1:0-18025 GCA_041593295.1 Oceanococcaceae bacterium
AACTGGTCGGCAAGGATGTGGCCCAGGTGCCCGGCCTGCGGGCCAGCCTGAGTGTGCGGCACCGTGGCTGGGTGCACAGCAACCTGCGCCTGCGGCATGTGGCCGCGCAGTTTGATGATGACCAGAACACGCGTGAGCTGGCGGCGTACACCACGCTGGACATCGGCCTGAGTCGTGAGCTGCAGCCGGGGGTGACCTTCGCCCTGTCGGCAGAGAACCTGCTGGATGAGGACTTTGCCGTGGCGGAGGCCGGAAACGGGTTGCTGACGACGGGGATGCCGCGCCTGCTATATGCCAGCCTGCGGCTTGCCCTGGACTGAACGCTGGCGTGGACGCCCTGTCCGGCCCAGCAGGCCCAGCAGCAGAATGCCGGACCATGACAGGCTGCCGGCATAGACGTAGAGGTCCGGGTCCCGGTAGCTGCGCAGCGGTTCGGAAATGACATCGCCGACGGGCGCGCCGCGTTCGCGGACTTCGACATGTACCCGTTCATCGTCGTACAGCGGGGCGTTGAGGTCGCAACGGAAGCCGACGTCGCGGTAAGACTCGCCGACCCACAGGCCCTGCAGCGAGAAGGCGCACATGCTGGTGCCATCGGCAGCCGGGCCGGGCTCGAAGGTGGTGTAAAACCGGACTTCCAGCGTGCGGCTGTCATCCTGCAGCCGGTTGTTCAGGATCTCCGGGATCTCCATGTACAGGGAGTAGGGGTCACTGTGATCCACATACAGGTTGCCGGCCACATCGATCCCGCCGCGCCAGAGCTGGGGGCGGCTCGCGGTTCTGGCATCGACGACGGTCTGCCAGCGGTCATCCTCGACCAGCAGGGTGTGCACCCAGTATTCGCCGGCGGGGATGTCATCGGCGGCGAGTTCGGCAATCAGGTCGTGCCGTTGCGCGCCGTAAGGCATGCTGCCCAGGGGCCACCAGGCGACATCGTGTCCCGGGTCACGCGGGTCGAAGGATGCGCTCAGGCGCACCACGATCGCCAGCGGTGGGGGTGCCATGGGGCCGGCGTACTCACTGCGGATGCCGTCGACGGCAACCCAGGTCGAGGCCTCTTCGTAGCCATCGGCACTCACATAGGCAATTTCGTAGTCGGCGCTGACATCGCCCTGAAAGAAGGCGTTGGCAGCAGCCGTTGTCGGCAGCAGGGCCGTGGTGACGGCGGTACTGGTCAGCAGGGCCAGGCCGGCCAGGGTGGGGTGGGCAAATGAGAGCATGTCAGCATCCCGGTGAAACCTGTATTCCAGCCTGCGGGTGGAGGCTGACAGCGGGCTGACAGTGCGAGCGGCCCCTCAGCGCGCGCCGATGGTTTCGCTGACGACCTCGAGCAGGGCGCGGTAAAACGCGGTGCGCGGAAAGATGTTGTTGCCGAGATTGAAGGTCCGGTAGCTGACGCCCCAGTGGTGTGTGCGCACCGCACCGAGGAAATGCTGCTGGTTGTCGGCGACGTGTTCCAGCGGGGGAATGAGGTTGTCCGGCAGGGCGACCTGCCCGTCGTGGTAGATCGTGATCGGGTCGCTGATCAGGGCCTGGCGATACATGGCCCAGTCATCCAGGTTGAAATGCCACCAGCGGCGGCGGTAGTCGTTCAGCGGCAGCATCGCACCGACCGCAAAGTAGTGCAGGTGGGTCGGCAACTTGTCGCGATAGTCGCGGATGGCTTGCTGGCGTACCGCATGGCCAAGCGACCGGGCGCCACCCGGGAGGTCCGCGCGTAGCTGTTCGGTGCCCAGGCCCATGAACGCCCGGGCCAGCAAGGGGTGGCGTTCGGCAAAGGCGAGAATCTTGTCGATGGACGGAAAGCGGGGGTGCTCGGAAACCATGTCGTCGGCCAGGTAGGAGCCGCCGATGTCGCCACACAGCGAGACACAGGCCCGCGTCGACTCCAGCACGCCGCCCGCATGCAGCCGTCCCTCCTGCAAAGCCGCAAACAGCTCCAGCGACAGCGGGGCGCCGTTGCTGTAGCCAACGAAGATCAGCGCACGTCCCTCGTCACACCAGGCCTGCACCGTGGGCGAGTTTTTCAGCAGGGCAGCCAGCCCCGGAAGGATCACGTCTGACGCGGCATTGGACCGGGGGTAACGCAGATAGGCGATGCGCAGCCCATGGCCTTGCGTGCGCTGTTCCTCGCGGCAGCCGGTGTCGGCATCGGGGTGCAGAACGGTGATCCGGTGCGGGGAGTAGCGATCATCCATGGCTTCATGCCAGGAATAGTGGCGCAGCGTCTCGTGGGTGAAGCCGGGCACCAGAATGAGCCCGACCGGTGCTTCCGACATCCAGTCGAGGTTCAGCTTCTCGGCCTGCGCCCGTTGCTGCTGCATGACCTCGGCGAGCTCTGCCGTCGACGGTGTGAGGTGCAACAGCGACCGGTTGCGGCCCTCGCCCAGCATCGGCTCCCGGGCCGGGTCGAAGGGCAGCCACATGTGCCGGGCGGCGTTGTGAGCGGCCATCCCTTCCCGGGCCAGCTGGCCGGCGAAGGCGTCGAAGAAACGGTGTTGCAGGCTCAACGGTGACTCCCCATGCCCGTTTGTGTTGGCGACAGGCTGTCGTTCACAGGAAGGCTGAATCTAGCGGAAAAGACCGGGCGACGTCGGGCGGGCGAGCCCCCGCATGTTGCTGCAGCGATGCACAATGGGCGCGGGTACGGCTTGTCGACTAAGAGTGAATTCGTCAGCAGTGTGGTTGAACATGGACCTCGGGGAGTATCCCGGCGAGGTTGACGCCCTGTACGCCGCCGCGCACGTCGCCAACATCGCCTGTGGTGGGCACGCCGGGGATGCCGGGACCATCCGCCAGGCGCTGGCAAGCTGTGTGCGCCATGGCACCGCCATCGGGGCTCACCCCGGGTACCCGGACCGCACAGGTTTTGGCCGGGTGGTCCCGGAAATCTCGCAGGCGGCCCTGGCAGATTCACTGTCGACACAAATGGAATTGCTGCAGCGTCTTGCTGCCGAGCAGGGGCTTGTCGTGCGTTCCCTGAAGGCGCACGGCGCGCTGTATCACCAGGCCACCCGGGACCCGGAAACGGCACAGACCCTGCTGGATGCGGTGGCCCCCTACCTGGCCCCCGACGCCGTTGTCATTGGTGCTCCACACGGCGCTCTGCGCGAGCAGGTCCGGCAACGGGGTGGGCGTTACGCCGTGGAAGGGTTTGCCGACCGCGGGCGGCGCATGGGCGCTGCGGGAGTGTGGGAGCTGGTGCCGCGCACGCAGCCGGGGGCGGTGCTTGATGATGCCGCCGAGGTTGCCCGGATGGTCGCGCAGTTGCTGGCCGAGGGGGGCATCCAGACCCTGTGCCTGCATGGCGATAACCCGTCTGCGGCCGTGCTGGCGCCACGGGTACGGGCGATGCTGGATCAACCCGCCACGCGGCGATGATCCGGCTGCCATCCCCGGGCCTGACTCCGTTGGGGGACAGCGCCGTCCTGTTTGCGCGCCCGTCCGGGGTGACGGCGGCGGCACTGCTGCGCTGGCTGCTCAGGCAGGAGGGTGTGCTGGACGTGGTTGTCAGCGAGCAGCGCATTGCGGTGTATTTCGACCCACGCAACCCGCCACAGCAACTTGAAGCCTTGCCCGGGCTTTGCGCCCGGATCGAACACGAGGACGTTACGGGGAAGACGCATCGCATCGGTGTGCGCTACGACGGTGCGGATCTGTCAGCGGTGGCTGAGGCCTGCGGTCTGACGGTGGATGAGGTCATCACACGGCATACCCAGGCGCGCTACAAGGTCGCGATGCTGGGCTTTCTGCCGGGGTTTGCCTATCTGCAGGGGCTGCCAGCGGCGCTGCGCTTGCCCCGCCGCGAGCAGCCGCGAGCTCGGATCCCGGCGGGTGCGGTGGCCATTGCCGGAGCCTATTCGGCGATCTATCCCTGTGCCTCGCCGGGCGGGTGGCACCTGCTGGGCATCGCCGACGACGCCCGGCTGATCACGGCGCAGGGTGCCCGTTTGCAGGCAGGTGATCACGTGGTTTTCGAGGCCCTGGGGTGAGCCTGCGCATCGACACCGTACTGGGCCCGGCCTGGGTGCAGGACCTCGGTCGCCCGGGGCACATGCATGAAGGCATGCCCTGGGGCGGGGCGCTGGTGCCGGAGCTGGCGATGGCAGCCAATGCGGCGGTCGGCAATCCGGTTGCCGCGCCGGTCATCGAGTTTTTCGGCACGCTGGTCGTCGATGCCATGCGGCCGCTGTCCCAGGATGGTCGTCTGCTTCCCGCCGGGGCGGCAGTTTCACTGCGTCCACCGCCGGGGCAGCGCGTGAGTTACCTCGCCGTGGCGGGGGGCGTGCAGGTTGCACCGTGCATGGGCGGGTCCGGTACCTTCGTCACCGCCGGAATGGGCGGCTTTCAGGGGCGCGCCCTGCGCCGGGGCGATGTGCTGCCTCTTGCCCCGGCCGGGCCGGTACCGCAGGGTGCCCGGGGACGTATCGCTGCGCCGGTCTGGGACGCGGAGATTCCGGTTTTCCCGGGGCCGGATCGCGCACTGTTCGCGGAGGCGGACTGGGACACCTTGCTCGCCGCCACCTGGTACCTCAAGGAGCCTTCCGACCGCACCGGCACCCGTCTGCAGGGCCCGGCCTTGCAGCCCCGCACAGCGATTGACGCGCAATCGGTGCCGATGGTCATGGGGGCAGTTCAGGTGCCACCCGATGGGGCACCCATCGTGCTGGGGCCGGATCATCCGGTTACCGGGGGGTATCCGGTGCTGGCGGTCGTGGCCCGCGCGGCGCTGGGGTCGTTGCAGGGGCGGCCCATCGGTGCGCCGGTCCGCTTCACGGCCGCGCCACAGGCTCAGGCCTTGCGGTAGGCGGTGCGCTGCTGCAGCGTGTGGAATTGCTGGCGAACCGCCTGCCGCTCTTCATCCAGATAATCGCTGATGGCCCGCTGGAAGCGGGTGTCACGGAAGTAATGGCGGGACTCGGTGAGTTCCGGTTCGAAGCCGCGGAGCAGCCGGTGGCCACCCTGCACACCGGCATCAAAGAGTTGCAGACGGTGCTGGATGCAGTACTCGATGGCGCGGTAGTAGCACAGCTCGAAATGCAGCCCGGGCCAGTCACGCGCCGCCCCCCAGTGGCGGCCGTAGAGGCGGCTCTGGTCGGTGAAGAAAAAGGCCATTGCCTGGATCTCGCCGTCCTGGCGGGCCACGCAGAACTGCATCTGCTCCGGAAAGGCGCGACCCCAGCGGCTGAGGCAGTCCGCCTGCAGGTACGGGGCCTGGCCACGCATGTGATAGGTGCTCGCATACAGCGCATACAGGCGTTGCCAGTCCGCCGGGCTGAAGCTGCTGGCAGTTTGCCAGCAGATCTCGAAACCGTGCGCGTCGACCTGACGCCGCTCGGCGCGGATGGTCTTGCGTCGCTTGCTGCTCAGTGTCGCCAGGAAATGCTCGAAGTCGGCATAGTCCCGGTTATGCCAGACGTAGCGAATGTCTTCGCGACGCAGCCATGTTGCTGGGTCCAGGGCTGTACTTTCCCGTGCCGGCAGAAACAGGACGTGCGCCCCCGAGAACGAACCTTCATCACAGGCTTCCTGCAGCAAGCGGGCCTGGTGCTCGGCCTCGGTGCCGAGGCGGGGGCCCGGCACCGGGGTGAAGGGAATGGCGCACACCAGTTTGGGGTAGTAGGGCAGCCCGGCATCCTGATAGGCCCGCGCGAAATTCTGGTCGAAGACGAACTCACCCCAGGAGTGGCTCTTGGCCCACAGGGGCGCAGCACCCTGCAGCGACGGCTGTGACGCCCAGCCGGTTTCCGTGCAGGCGCTGCGGCTCTCGCCCAGCGCATCCAGGTACGCGGCGGTGGTGAACAGCGAACCGCGTGGGGGCATGTCAGGCAGCTCCGGCAAGCTACAGCGCCCGGGCACAGGCCATGGCGCTGGCCCAGGCCCACTGGAAGTTGTAGCCGCCCAGTTCGCCGGTTACATCGAGGACTTCACCAATGAAATGCAGGCCGGGAACCCGCCGGCTTTCCAGGGTCTTGGAGGACACCTCGTCGGTGGCGATTCCCCCTTCGGTCACTTCGGCGGTGCGGTAGCCTTCGGTGCCGCTGGGTTTCAGGGACCAGCTCTGCAGCGCCTGCAGGCGCTGGGCCAGGGTGGCGTTACTGCTTTGCTGCAGGTTGCAGTCCCCACCGCTGCGCTCAACCAGACGCTGCGCGAGCCGGTCGGGAAGCTGCTGGGAGAGCCATTTGTGCAGGCTGAGCTGCCGGTGGCTGCCCTTGGCGGTCAGCAGGTCGTCGAGCTGAGCACCGGGCAACCAGTTGATCGTGATCGCATCCCCGGCGTTCCAGTGGCTCGAGGCCTGCAGGACCGCCGGGCCACTCAGGCCCCGGTGGGTGATCAGCAACGCATCGGTATAGCTGGCGGCGCCGGCTTGCAGCGTGACCGGGGTGCTGATGCCAGCCAGGTCGCAGAATTCTTCGGCCGGTCGCCCGGTGAGCGTGAACGGCACCAGGCCCGCCCGGGTGGGGATGATGGCGTGCCCGGCGGCCCGCGCCAGGTCCAGGCCAAACCCGGAGGCGCCCATCTTCGGGATGGACAGCCCGCCGGTGGCGATGACCAGCTTGCCGGCGCGGAGCTGGCGGCTGCCGGTCCGCAACGTGAACGGTGCCTGCAAAGTGGTGACTTCTACCGCAGCGTTCACCGCGATCTGGACGCCAGCCTGTTCGCAGTCCGTGAGCAGCATGGCCAGCAGGTCCTTGGCTGATTTCGCGCAGAAGAGCTGGCCGGGTGATTTTTCGACCCAGCCGATGCCGGCGGCCTCGACGCGACTCAGAAACTCGTAAGGACTGAACCCGGCCAGAGCCGAACGGCAGAAATGCGGGTTCTGGCTGCGGTAGTTGTCCGGGCTGGCGTGCAGGTGCGTGAAGTTGCAGCGGCCACCGCCGCTCATCAGGATCTTCTTGCCGACCTTGTTGGCGTGCTCGAGAACCACGACCGACAGGCCGCGTTCTGCCGCCTCGGCAGCGCAAAACAACCCGGCTGCACCGCCGCCGATGACCGCGACATCGAAGCGGTCACCGGGGATCGCTGCCGGGGAGGTCAGGGGCTGGCCGTGGTTCATCGCGCTGCCCCGCTGGGCGTGCTCCGGCTCAGGCTGTCAGTCGCTTGAGGGCTTCGCTGTACTTGGCGGCCGTGCGCTCGATGATGTCGGCCGGCAGTTTCGGGCCCGGGGCCTGCTTGTTCCAGTCCAGCGTTTCCAGGTAGTCCCGCACAAACTGCTTGTCGTAACTCGGCGGCGAGATGCCGAGCTGGTACTGGTCGGCAGGCCAGAAGCGGGAGCTGTCCGGTGTCAGGACTTCGTCGATCAGCAGAATGTTGCCGTCCTCGTCCATGCCGAATTCTAGCTTGGTGTCGGCAATGATGATGCCGCGCTCGCGGGCGTAATCAGCCGCCTCGCGGTACAGGCGCAGCGAGAGTTCGCGGACCCGTTCGGCGGTTTCCTTGCCGATGAGGCCGACGATGTGATCAAAGTCCACATTCTCGTCGTGGTCGCCCACGGCGGCCTTGGTGCTGGGCGTGAAGATCGGTTCTGGCAGCTTTTCGGCCTGTTGCAATCCGGTCGGCAACGCGATGCCGCAGACCGCGCCGGTGCGCTGGTAGTCTTTCCAGCCGCTGCCGATGATGTAGCCGCGAATGATGGCTTCCAGCGGCAGGGGCTTGACCTTTTTCACGATGATCGACTGCGCGCCGACCTTGGCGATGTCGTCGGCGCTGAGCACGTCTTCCAGGCTGGTGGATGCCAGGTGGTTCGGCAGCCAGTCCTGGAAATGATCGAACCAGAAGTTCGCCATCTGCGTCAGAACTGCACCCTTGCCGGGGATCGGGTCCGGCAGGACCACGTCGAAAGCCGACAGGCGATCCGAGGTCACGATCAACAGCTCGTCTTCCCCGACGGCGTACATGTCACGCACCTTGCCGCGATGCAGGAGGGGAAGGGAAGACAGATTCGAGGTGTGCAAGCTCATGAAAAGTTGGCCTGGATGGGGACTCCCGGCAGCCGGGGCCGCTGGAATATCAAAAGGCGAGGCACTTTATGCCAGCTACGCTCTTGGGTAAAGTGCGCAGTCCTTTTTATTCTTATCATGCTTCTGCAATGCAAACACCTGTTATCGCACCCTCCATTCTGTCTGCCGATTTCGCTCGTCTGGGCGATGATGTCGCAGCGGTACTCGAGGCGGGTGCGGACTGGGTGCATGTGGACGTGATGGACAATCACTACGTCCCGAACCTGACCATCGGTCCGATGATCGTGCAGGCGATGCGGAACTTCGGCATTGCCGCCCCGATGGATGTGCACCTGATGGTCGAGCCGGTGGATGAGCTGGTGCCGATGTTTGCCAAGGCGGGCGCCACGGGCATCAGCTTTCACCCCGAGGCGAGCCGCCACGTCGACCGGACCATCCAGCTGATCAGGGACCAGGGCTGCAGCCCGGGTGTGGTGCTGAACCCGGCGACCCCGGTCAGCGTGCTCGAACATGTGCTGCCGCAGCTGGACCTGGTGCTGCTGATGAGCGTGAACCCCGGTTTCGGCGGGCAGTCATTCATTCCCTACACGCTGGACAAATTGCGCACCGTGCGCCGCATGATCGACGAGCGGGGCCTGAAGACCCGTCTGCAGATCGACGGGGGCGTGAAGGTGGACAACATTGCAGAGATCGCCGCAGCCGGGGCCGACACCTTTGTCGCCGGCAGTGCCATCTTCAATGCACCGGACTATGCCGCGGTCATTCGTGACATGAAAACCCAGCTGGCTGCATGAGTGTGCAGACACTCCGGCCGGCGACCCGCCAGATTCTGTCGGACCTTGAAACCCCGCTGACCGTTTACCTGAAGCTGGCTCGCGGGCGCGACAGCTTTCTGCTGGAGTCGGTCCAGGGCGGCGAAACCTGGGGGCGCTATTCCATCATTGGGCTGCCCGCCCGCGAGCGTCTCGAGGTCCGTGGCCATGCGGTGCTGCGGCGAGTGGCCGGACAGGTGGTGGAAGAAACCACGGTGGCGGATCCGCTGGACTGGGTGCGTGCCTACGCAGCCCGGTTCCAGGCGCCGGACATTCCCGAGCTTCCCCGGCTGAATGGCGGGCTGGTGGGCTATTTCGGTGCGGCAACCTCGCAGCTCATCGAGCCGCGGCTGGCGGCCGGGCCGCACCCGACCAGCGACCCGCTGGACCTGCCGGATATCTGCCTGCTGCGGGCGGATGAGTTCGTCGTGTTCGACAACCTGCGCAACCGCTTGCATCTGGTGGTGATGGCGTCGCCGGAAGAGGATGCTGGCCCGCGCCTGGATGCCCTGGAGGCGCGTCTTGCCGAACCGCTGCCGGTGCGCCTGCCACCGATTGCGGCAATCGAGGATGCGGGTGAACTGGCGTTCGAGGCCAGCTATCCGGAGCAGGAATACGAAGCCGGCGTGGAACGCATCCGCGAGTACATCCTGGCCGGGGATTGCATGCAGGTGGTGCTCTCGCAGCGGCTCAGTGCGCCCTTTGCGGGGTCGCCACTGAACCTCTACCGCGCGCTGCGCAGCCAGAACCCGTCGCCCTACCTCTACTATTTCGACTTCGGCGACTTCCACGTGGCCGGTTCCTCGCCGGAGGTGCTGGTGCGCCTGGAGCACGACGAGGTGACGTTGCGGCCGATTGCCGGCACGCGCCCGCGTGGCGCCACGCCTGCGGCTGACCTGGCCTATGAAAAGGAGCTGCTCGCCGACCCCAAGGAAATTGCCGAGCATCTGATGCTGATCGACCTGGGGCGCAACGACGTCGGCCGCATTGCCGAAAAGGGTTCTGTGACCCTGACCGAAAAGATGGTGATCGAGCGTTATTCCGCGGTGATGCACATCGTTTCCAATGTCACCGGCAAGCTGGCCCCGGGGCGCGATGCGATTGACGTATTGCGGGCGACCTTTCCGGCGGGCACCCTGTCCGGGGCGCCCAAGGTCCGGGCCCTGGAAATCATTGACGAACTCGAGCCGCATCAGCGCGGGCTGTATTCCGGGGCGGTGGGTTACCTGGCCTGGAACGGCAGCATGGACACCGCCATCGCGATCCGTACGGCGGTCATCCGCGATGGCAAGGTCAGCGTGCAGGCCGGGGCCGGCATCGTTGCCGACTCGGTGCCGCACAAAGAGTGGGAAGAAACCATGAACAAGGCCCGGGCGGTGCTGCGTGCCGCCGCCTGTGCTCAGGCCGACGGCTGAAGGCTGCACGGCCCGCAAGCGCAGCGGGACGGGCGTTGCGGCACAATGAGCGGCCGCCTGACCCCCAAACCGACGAGACCGCCCATGGTCCTGATGCTCGACAACTACGACAGCTTTACCTACAACCTGGTCCAGTACCTGCTGGAACTGGGCTGCGAGGTGACGACCTGGCGTAACGACGAGGTTGGCGTGGAAGAGATCGCGCAACTGGCACCCAGCCACATCGTCATCTCACCGGGGCCGTGCACGCCCAATGAGGCGGGCATCTCGCTGCAGGTCCTGCAGCAGTTCGCCGGTGCCATACCCATCCTCGGGGTCTGTCTGGGGCATCAGTCCATCGGCCAGCATTTCGGCGGCAAGGTGGTGCGCGCGCGGGAGGTCATGCATGGCAAGACCTCGCCGATCTTTCATGCCGGCCAGGGCGTCTTTCAGGGACTGCCGAACCCGGTGACACAGACACGCTATCACTCGCTGATCGTCGACGAGCAGACCTTGCCGGAGTGCCTCGAGGTGACGGCCTGGACGCAGACGGCCGGCGGCGAGCGTGACGAGATCATGGGGCTGCGTCATCGCAGCCTGCCGGTCGAAGGGGTGCAGTTCCACCCCGAATCCATTCTGAGTGAGCACGGTCACCAGATGCTGAAGAATTTTCTTGAGGAGTACGCATGAAGTTGCACCAGGCCCTTGAAGAGCTGATCGCCGGGCGTGATCTGAGTTCGGAGCTGATGCATGACGTGATGAGCGAAATCATGGGCGGCGATGCCACCCCGGCGCAGGTCGCCGGTTTTCTGGTCGCGCTGCGCATCAAGGGCGAGACCCCGGTGGAGATCGCCGCGGCCGCGCGGGTCATGCGCGACAAGTCGGTCAAGGTGCCGGTCAGCGAGGCCCTGGCGAATAACCTGGTGGATACCTGCGGCACGGGCGGTGATGGCGCCGGCCTGTTCAATGTGTCCACCGCATCCGCCCTGCTGCTCAGCGCCCTCGGTGTGCCGGTGGCCAAGCACGGCAATCGCAGTGTTTCCAGTTCCAGCGGCAGCGCCGATGTGCTGGCGGCTGCCGGGGTGCCGCTGGAAAACACGCCGGAGGAGGCTGCGCGCCGGCTGGAGGAGGACAACTTCGCCTTCCTGTTCGCACCGCTCTATCACCCGGCAATGAAGCACGCCATCGGTCCGCGGCGCGAGCTGAAGACCCGCACGGTGTTCAACCTGCTGGGGCCGCTGACCAACCCGGCCGGTGCCCGCCGGCAGGTGCTGGGCGTCTTTGCCAGCGACTGGCTGCGCCCGATGGCGGAAGTGCTCGGCGAACTGGGCAGCGAGCATGTGCTGGTCGTGCACAGCGATGACGGGCTCGACGAACTGAGCCTGTCTGCACCGACCCAGGTTTGCGAATTGCGGGCCGGCACCATCACCGACTATCAGGTCGAGCCGGAACAGTTCGGCTTGTCACGCTGCGCGTTGTCGGCGCTGACCGTGGACTCCGCAGAGCAGAGTCTGGCGATGATCCGCGCCGCCTTTGCCGGCGAACCCGGCCCCATTGCCGATGTCATCGCCCTGAATGCGGGAGCCGGGCTGTACGTGGCCGGGCGCGAGAGTTCGCTGGAGGCCGGCGTGCGTGCGGCGCGTGATGCCCTGCAGACCGGCACCGCCGCAGCCTACCTCGGCCGTGTGGCCAGCGCCGCGTAATTACGGAATACGGAAGATCATCATGAGTGACATTCTGCGCAAGATCCTTGCCCGCAAGATCGACGAGATTCGGGCCGGCAAGAAGGTCCACAGCATGCATGACCTGGAGGAGCTGAGCCGTGTGGCCGAGTCGCCACGGGGTTTTGATCACGCCTTGCGCGACCGGGTCAACAGCGGACGGGTTGCCGTCATTGCCGAGCTGAAAAAGGCATCGCCTTCCAAGGGGCTGATTCGCGCGGATTTCGACCCCGAAGTGCTGGCTCCGGCCTATGCCCGTGGTGGCGCGGCCTGTTTGTCGGTACTCACCGACGAGGACTTTTTTCAGGGCTCGCCGGAGTACCTGATCCACGCCCACCGGGCGACCAAGCTGCCAATCCTGCGCAAGGACTTCATGATCGACCCCTGGCAGGTCGCCCAGGCCCGTTCATGGGGCGCAGATGCGATCCTGCTGATCGTTGCGGCACTGTCTGATGCGCAGATGGAGGAGCTGTACAGCGCGGCCCGCCACTTCCACATGGACGTGCTGATCGAAGTGCACGACCTGGCCGAACTGGGGCGGGCGCTGGAGCTGCCGGGCGGTATCCTCGGGGTCAACAACCGCAACCTGCGTACCTTTGAAACCCGCCTGGAAACAACGCTGGAGTTGCAGCCGGAGGTTCCGGCCGAGCGGCTGCTGGTGACCGAGTCCGGTATTCGCAATGCCGCTGATCTGGCGGACATGCACGCGCGCGGGGTGCATGCGTTCCTGATCGGGGAACACCTGATGCGTGCCGTGGACCCGGGCGCTGAACTCAAGCGATGGATCGACGCGGCATCCTGAGCCTGTGCGGTTCAGCTGTCGGCGTCGAGCGTGGCGCCGGCCTTGGCGAATGCGGTGATGTCTTCTGCGGGCACGCCGCGATCAAGCACCACAACCTGCCGACCCGACGTGCGAATCATGCCCTCCTGTTCCAGCGCCTTGAGCACCCGGCCGGCCACCTCGCGCGAGCAGGCCGCCATGCGCGACAGTTCCTGTCGGGTCAGGCTGAACTGGGTCCCGTCGGGCACGGCCAGGGCGTCTTCGGATTCGGCCAGGTCGAGCAGAATGCGGGCAATGCGGCCGCTGACATCGAGATAACCCAGGTTGAACATGCGCTGATTGCTCAGACGCAGACGCTCTGCAAGCTGCCCGGCAATGCGGAACACGAGTTCGGGCTCTTCGCTGGCAAGCCGGCGAACCCCGTCGTAATCCATGCGGGCCAGCCAGCAGGCACTGCGCGTTCGAACCAGCGCAGAGCGTGCGCTCTGGTCCGGGAACAAACCCATTTCACCGCAAAACGCCCCAGGGCCGAGCCATGCGAGTACCATTTCGCGCCCTTGCTCATCAATGGTGCTCACGGTCACCGTGCCGTCCAGGATGAGGTAGAGGTTTTTTGAATCGTCGCCTTCGTGAATCAGGGTGGTCCCGCTTTTGGCGGATATCCGTTGCCCCCTGAGAATGAAGGCCTGTAGCACAGGGTTGGCGCGAAAATCTTCGTTGCCCATCCGCTTCCTCCGTCGTTGCAGGAGTATAGGCAGGAATGCATACGGAAATTCAATGGGTCAGTGGAATGGCCTTCGACGTCACAACCGCCAGCGGGCACACGCTGCGGATCGATGGCCCCCCGGATCTGGGCGGGGAAAACACCGGCCCGCGGCCGATGGAAATGCTGCTGACCGCGCTGGGCAGTTGCAGTGCCGTGGATGTGGTGCATATCCTCCGCCGCTCACGTGCCGATGTGCAGGACTGCCGGGTGCGGGTCGAAGGAACCCGTGCGGAAACCGATCCGAAAGTCTTTACCGCCATTCACCTGGAGTTTGTGCTGTCCGGTGCCGATCTCAGCGAAAAGCTGGTGGATCGTGCGGTGCGCCTGAGCGCGGAAAAGTACTGTTCGGTGGCTCGCATGCTGGAAGCGAGCTGCAAACTCACCCACAGCTGGCGTCTTGAAGACACGCCGGCAGAGGAGGGCTGAAGATGGCCAAGCACATGAACCCCAAGCTGAAGCTGCATGGCTTCAACAACCTGACCAAGAGCCTGTCGTTCAATATCTACGACATCTGCTACACGCTGGATGAAGCGGCGCAGAAGGAATACATCGAGTACATCGATGAGGCCTACAACGCCGAGCGGCTGACCAATATCCTGACCGAAGTGTCCAGGATCATTGGCGCCAACATCCTGAACATCGCGCATCAGGACTACGACCCGCAGGGGGCGTCGGTGACGATGCTGATCAGTGAAGGGCCCGTGGAAGGGCACGGCACGCTGGAGAAAGAGTCGGTGGTGGGGCACCTCGACAAGTCGCACATCACCGTTCACACCTATCCCGAATCACACCCGCACAAGGGGATTTCGACCTTCCGTGCGGATATTGACGTGTCAACCTGTGGTGTCATTTCTCCGCTGCGGGCGTTGAATTACCTGATCCACAGCTTCGAGTCCGACATTGTCATCATGGACTACCGGGTGCGGGGGTTCACGCGCAACGTGCGTGGGCAGAAGCACTTTATCGACCACAAGATCACCTCGATTCAGGATTACCTGGATCGCAAGATCATCAACGGGTACGACATGGTGGACGTGAACGTTTACCAGGAGAACATCTTCCACACCAAGATGCGGCTGCGGGACCTGGACCTGCCAACCTACCTGTTCGGGGCGAAAAGGGACGATTTGCCAGCCAAGGACGCCCGGTCGATCCGCAAGCGGGTCGAGCACGAGATCATGGAAATTTTCTACGGCCGCAACATGCCGGGCTGAGGTCCGCGCAGAGCCGGCCGGGAAGTGATCATGAAACCCTACGACGACGTCGACGACGAGTTCCCCGAGGATGAGGCCTTCCCTGAAGGCGATGCCGCCGATGGCGGCGATGATGAGGGTCCGGAGGGGCCCAGCAAAAGCCAGATCAAGCGCGAAGACCAGGCCCTGCAGGCGCTGGGCAAGCGCATGACCGGGCTGAGTGCGAAGCAGATTGCCGAGTTTCCGGTGGAGGAGTCCCTCAAGGACGCCTTGCTGGAATGGAAGCGGATCCGCTCGCACGAAGCCCAGCGCCGGCACATCAAGCGTATCGGCAAGCTGGTGCGCGAACACGATGTCGAAGAGCTGGAACTGGCCATGGACCGTGCCGACCCGAGCAGCAGCCTGTCGATGAGTGCGACGCGCATGGCGCAGGACTGGTGCGATCGCCTGCTCCGCGATGGCAAGCCAGCGATGACGCTGTTTGTCGAGAGGTATCAGGTGCGTGACATCCAGTTGCTGCGCCAGCTGCAGCGTGCGGCCTTGCCGGATGCGGCGGCAGAGTCGCCGACACCGGCCGTGCGCAAGCTGATGCGTTTCGTCCGCCAGCAGGTTGTCCAGAAAACCGCCTGAGCGGAAGGGGCCTCAGAGCCGCCCGATCAGGGGCAGGCTGACGGCAAGCAGCACGCCCATCAGGCCCATGCCCAGCGCCGACCAGGCCCCGCAGCGCGGACTGATGTCGAAGGCCCGTGCGGTGCCGACCGCATGCGCCGACAGGCCCAGGGCCAGCCCCATGGCGGCGTGATTGCGGACGCCGAGCCGCTGGAACAGCCACGGTCCGCCCATTCCGCCAACCACGCCGGTCAGCATGACGGTCACGGCAGCAATGGCCGGGATGCCACCGAGTTGCCGGGCGGTTTCCATCGCGATGGGGGTGGTAGCCGCCTTGGGCAGCAGCGAGCCGAGCATGACCGGGTCACTGTCGGCCAGCCACGCTACGGCCGTGGCGACCAGGCCGCCGGTGAAAAGGGCGGTACCAAAGCAGATCAGCAGGATGCGCCCCGCCTGTTTGCGCATCGGCGCAAAGTGCATGTACAGCGGAACCGCCAGCGCGACAATGACCGGTCCGAGCAGGGCCTTGAGGGCCACGGTACCGGCGGCATAGTCCGCATACTCGCGGCCGATCAACAGGTTGATGCCGACGACCAGTACCAGCCCCACCCAGATCGGCAGCATCAGCGGGTGGCTGTTGCTGCGCTGATACGCCCACAGACCGGCCTGGTAGGCCAGCAGGGTAAGCAGAAGGTCGAAGCTGCGGCTGTCGCTGAGAATGTCCTGCAGGGCCGTCATGGTGTGTTGTCCTTGCCCAGCAGCTGTTGCCCGAGCAGTGCGGCGACCAGCAGCGAGACCAGGGTGGTTCCGAGGATGACCACGCTCAGCAGCAGGGCGTGATGGCGCAGCAGGGGCAGGTGATCCATCAGGGCCACGCTGGGGGGGATCAGGATCAGTGGCAGGTAGCGGATCAGGTTTTGGGACAGCTGGGCCAGCGACGGACCGGGGCCACCCCGGAGCATCAGCACGATGAACAGCAACAGCATGCCGACGACCGGTCCGGGAATCGGCAGTTGCAGCAGACGCGCCAGGATCTCACCGACGAGTTGTGCGCTGAGCAGGGCAATCAGTCCGGGAACCATGGGCTTATTCCGCTCAGATCCAGTACGCCGAACCGGTCATGAGCTTGGCGGTCATGCGCATCAGTCCGCGCACCGGGCGGGGGAGTTCAATGCCGCCGCGTGCCCGGGCCGCTGCGCCGTGGGCGATTTCATCCGCCTTCATTTTTTCCACGATGGCCCGCGAACGCCGGTCTTGTGCCGGAAGTTGCTCGAGGTGGCCATCCAGATGCTGCTCCACCTGGCGCTCGGTCTCGGAAACAAAGCCCAGCGATACCGGGTCGCCCAGATGAGCGACGGTGGCGCCCAGGGCGAAGGACCCGGCATGCCACAGCGGATCCAGCAGGCTGGGGGCCGACCCGAGCTCATCCAGACGCCGGAAGCACAGGTCCAGGTGCTCGCGTTCCTCGGCGGCCGCCTGCAGCAGGTGTGCGCGGTTGGCCGGGTTGCGGGCAAATGCCGCCTGTCCGAGGTACAGCCCCTGGGCGGCGACCTCGCCGGCGTGGTTGACGCGCATCAGCCCACTGGCATGGCGGCGTTCCTGCCGGTTCAGGTCGGTGTCAGGAGCCGTTCCCTGCGTGGCTTCTTCCAGTCGGGACTGCACACGGCCCAGCCACTGGTCCAGGCGGCCGGGCTGACGAAGGGGGCGTGATGAACTGTTCATGGCCGCATTATCGGTCGCCCGTCCGCCCGGTGCCATGCCGGAGGGGGCATGGGCGGATCGCGGGGAACAGGGTAAATTGCCCGGATTCGCCCGTTGCTTTCGCCGTTTTCATGATTCTTCGCCCGCAGGACCTGCCGCGCCGCCTTCCCGATTCCGCGCCCAGCATTACCTTGATCATGGGTGATGAGCCGCTGTTCGTGACCGAGGCGGCGGACCAGTTGCGCAAGTCCTTCCGGGCGCAGGGCTTCGAGGAACGCATGCGCTACGACAGCCTGGTGCAGGACGAAATCTTTGCAGAAGCCCACGCCGGTTCGTTGTTCGCCTCGCGCAAGATTCTGGAAGTGGATTGCGCCGAGGCGCGGATCGGCAACACCGGTGCGAAATTCATCAAGGAATGGATCGCCGACCCGCCGCGCGACGCCACACTGCTGCTGGTCGCGCATTGCGAGCGCATGCCGCGGCTGACCGCATGGATGAAGCAGGTGTCCGAAGCCGGTGTGCTGATCCGCTGCGACGCGCTGGCTGCTGCCGACCTGGGCGGCTGGCTGCAACGGCGGGCGAAAAGCGTGGGTGTGCAACTGGCGCCGGAAGCCGTGGAATGGATGGCGCTGCGTACCGAGGGGGCACTGCTGGCCGCGGCGCAGGACCTGGACAAGCTGGCCTTGCTGGACCTGCCCGGGGTGGTGACACAGGAGACCCTGGAGGAAGCGGTAGCGGACTCGGCACGCTTCGACGTGTTCGCCCTGCCGGACGCCTGCCTGCTCGGCGACCTGCCCCGGGCCCGTCTGATCGCGGACCGTTTGCGCGCGGAAGGCGCGCCGGCGCCGCTGCTGAACTTCGCGCTGGCCCGGGATCTGCGCAGCCTGATCAAGCTGGCCAAAGGCTCCGGGGAGCAGGCGGCCGGGGTCTGGCGTACCCGTGCACCGCTGTTTGCACAGGCAAAACGGCGGATTCCGGCCGGTAACCTGCGGCGCCTGCATGCGGCCATGGTGGAACTGGACCGGGCGGCCAAGTCACGCCCCGAGCCGGTGTACTGGGAGGAGTTGCTAAACTTTGTCCATGTATT
>JBFHON010000019.1:0-17752 GCA_041593295.1 Oceanococcaceae bacterium
GCCGGCGCCGTATTGCTATTGGGCGCCCCGCTGTCGGCCCTGGCTACCGATCCTGCCAGTGGCACCATCAGCCTGGACAACCCCCGCGTCGAATTCACCTCCGGCCCGCACTTCGTCTCGAACCCGTCGGCTACCGCCGAACTGGTCTGCGCGGACCCGGCCGTACCCTGCGATGACTTCGCCCTGAGCATCAGCCTGCCGGCTGACATCCTCAGCGAATACCCGAATGCGCTGGTGGTCTCGCGCACATCCTGGGATGACGTCACCGAAGACTACGACATCTACCTGCTGAACAGCGAAGGCCAGTCGGCCGGTTCTGCTGCCAGCTCGGACAACCCGGAAATCATTCCGTTCGCGCCCAGCGGTGGCGAACAGGAATACACCATTCGTGTGGTTCCGTTCCTGGTGACGGGCACAACGGCGACCACCATTGTCACCCTCGAACTGGGTGACGTCGCCCAGTCCGGGTCCGATGGCAACGATGGCGGCACCGTGACCCCGCCGGACTACGTCGCCGAGGGCATCGGCCCCCGCTATGACGTCTATGTCTCCCCCCCCGAGGAAGGCAATGACGCGGGCGAACCGACCGTGGGTTACAACCCGCTGTCGAAAAACGCGATGTTCATCAGCTACACCAACGCGCTGCGCGTCACCTTTCCGGAAAACCTGGAAACCCCGCTGCCGACCAGTTGCGATGCACGCTGGCTGAACAAGTCCGGAACGATCACCCAGCTCAACACGCTGGACCCGATCATGACCACCGACCAGACCACCGGCCGCACCTTCAACTCGCAGCTGGCGGGCGCCAACAGCCTGTTCGAATTCTCCGATGATGACGGCGAAAGCTGGACCCCCGGTCAGATTGGCATCCCGAATGGCGGCGCCGACCACCAGGGCGTGGTTGCCGGCCCCTACCCGGCAAACTTTCCGCTGGGCGGGCTGCTGTACCCGAATGCGGTCTACTACTGCTCGCAATCCGTCGCTGCGGCCTTCTGTTCGCGCTCGGATGACGGTGGCCAGACCTTCGGCCCCGGCTTCCCGTTCAAGAACACGGACTGTGCGGCCGGTGGCCTGCACGGCCACCCGAAAGTGGCACCCGACGGCACCCTGTACATTCCCGACAGTTCGCAGTGCGTGCTGCCGCTGGGTGAGTCGGCCGAAAAGGTCGTGACCTTCGTCAGTGAAGACGCGGGCCTCACCTACGAGGCACGCCCGATCCCGCAAAGTGATGGCGGTGCCGGCTCCGACCCCTCGATTGGTCTGGCCACCGACGGCACGGCGTACATGTGCTACGAAAATGCCGACGGAACCACCCACGTTGCCGTTTCCGGCGACAAGGGCCTGACCTGGGAAAACGACAAGGACATCGGCGCCGAAGCCGGCCTGGTTGCCACCCGCTTCCCGGCCATGATCGCTGGCGACCCGGACCGGGCAGCCTGTTTCTTCCTCGGCACCAAGACCCGCGGCCCGGACCTGGATCTGGCTTTCCAGGGTGTGTGGTACCCGTACATCGCGACCACCTATGATCGCGGTGAAACCTGGCACCTGCTGAATCTGACGCCGAATGATCCGGTGCAGGGCTTTGGTGGCGTCGGCACCTCCGGCACCAACCGCAACCTGCTGGACTTCAATGACCTCGAGCTGGACGAGTATGGTCGCCCGCTGGTGGCCTGGGCCGATGGCTGCATTGGCGGCTGCGCGAAAGACCCCAGCCAGAACAGCTTCGCGGCCAAGGCCATGATGGCTCGTCTGTCCGGCGGCAAGACGCTCTACGCCGAATTCGATGGCATGAGCCGCTTCACCGACCAGACCACGACCCCGGCAGCATCCTGCCCGATGAGCGACCTGTCGGTGCGCAATGCGGCGACCACGGTGATCGGCTGGAACCCCGGCGACAACGGCGGTTCGGCCGTCACGTCCTATGAGGTCTACCGCGCCACCGCCGCTGACGGGGCTTACACCCTGGTCGGCACGACCAGCGGCAAGACCCAGTTCGAAGACCCGACCGCCGACCCCAATGTCGGCAGCTACTACTACAAGGTCGTCGGTCGCAACGCGCAGGGCAGCAGCGAGTTCTCCAATGCGCTGGAACTGCCCTTCAGCGCCGAAGCGCCGGTGGACACCTGCGTCGTACCCGGAGAAACCGTCTTCCTCGACTCCGCGGGTGATGCCCCGGTCCCTGACTTCGACATCCTGTCGCTGTCGGTTGCCGAGCCGCCTGAATTCGAAGGCTTCTTCGTCATCACGGAGAAAGTGGCCGGCTTCGAAGCGGGCACCCCGCTGGCGACCTCCTTCTACCCCGTGATGTTCCCGCTGCTGAATGGCTTCTACTTCGCCATGGATGTGGGACAGGGCACGCCGCGCTTCGTCTACGGCTCCACCTCGGAGCTGCCGCAGGGCCTGCTGGCCTTCAACGAAGAAGGCGAGCTGGATGACCGCAGCACGGTCGATGCCGATGGCACGATTACCTTTGTCGTTCCCAAGGCCCTGTTCGGTGAACTGAGCGTCGGCCAGATCCTGGCCGGATTTGACGCGCGGACCCGTCTGGGTGCTGCCTCGGCGCCCAGCCGGGATACGGCGGGCCCCGGCGACTACGAAGTGCGTGGCACGGCCAGTTGTGGCGCCGCCGCGACCGGCGTGATCCTGGCCAAGATCAGCGGCACCCCGGACGAGGGCAGCGCTCCGCTGACCGTGACCTACAGCATCGGCGGTACGCCATCGGAAGGCGCTGAACTGACCCGCTTCAGCATCGACTTTGGTGACGGCCAGACCATGCCGGACCAGAGCTTCGATGCCAATGGCGGTGCCCGCGTCACCCACGTGTACCAGGAAGCCGGTGTCTACCGCGCTCGCCTGACAGTGCGTGACAGCAGTGGCGCACAAAGCAGCAACCTTGCCGAACACACGGTCAACGTGCTGGCCGGCTCGACGACCGGTGGTGGCGACACGGTCGGCAGCACCCGGGGCGGTGCCCTGGGCGGCATGCTGCTCATCGCGCTGGGCCTGCTGGGTCTGCGTCGGCGGGTCTGACCGACCACAGTCAACATGAAAAAGCCGGGACATGTCCCGGCTTTTTTTTCGCCCGCAGGCGCTCAGCCCTCTTCGAGGAAGCGCACCTTTCCGGTGGCGATGTCGTACTCGGCCCCGGTCACCATCAGACCCTGGTTCTGGATCATGTCCTCGATGACCCGGGACCCTGCCCGCAGGTGCCCCACAGACGCCCAGACATTGGCCCGTACGGCCGCATCCATCAGCGATTGGTCATCGGGCAGCGAAGGCAACGACAGCAGCCCGGCAACGCCCGGCTGTATCCGGGTGACGATGGAGCGCAGGTTGGCCGAGGGCGCGATCTCCGGGTGGGTCAGCGAGTTCAATGTGGCCTGTACGGCACCGCATTGCGTATGCCCCAGAACCACCACCAGTCTCACGCCGAACTGCTCGGCGGCGAATTCCACACTGCCGATCTGCGATGGCGCCACCACGTGGCCGGCCACCCGGATCACGAACAGTTCCCCCAACCCCTGGTGGAAGACCAGTTCCGCAGGAACCCGGGCATCGGAACAGCCCAGGATGATGGCGCACGGGCGCTGGGGCTTGCCTAGGTCCGATGGCCGGGTGAGAACTTCCAGAGGCTCACCGGACTCGATACTGCGCACGAAGTGGGCATTGCCCTGCTTGAGACGATCCAGGGCTTCAACAGCTGTCAGGTTTGGCACGCGTAAATCACCGAAGGAATCCGTCGGCTATGGTAGTGCCCCGGGCGGAAAAAGGTCGACGCGCGCCGCGTCAATGCCCGATCGGCGGCCGCTTCTGCACGAAGCGCTCCAGATAATCCATCTGGTCAGCCAGCACATGCCGGCCGGAAAGCAGCAGGATCTCCGCAACATTGGGCGCAAAGGGCACCGCCAGCAAGGCCATGCCGGCCTGCTCCGGTGTGCGGCAGCCCTTGCCCTGGTTGCAGCGACGGCACGCAGAGACGACGTTCTCCCAGACATGCCGCCCGCCCTGTCCGCGCGGCTGAACATGGTCGACGGTCATGGTGGAGTCGTTGACACTGCAGCCGCAGTACATGCACAGGTTATGGTCGCGGGCAATCAGGCGGCGCCGGGTCAGCGGGAAAACGCCACCCTGTTCCCAGATGCGCGAACGATCATGGACCGCAATGATCGGGGATAACGAGAAGGTGCTGCGGGTTCCGGACTCCCGATTCCAGCCGCCATGCAGCACGATGGACTGCTCCCCGGCCTCCCAGAGCACCTTGTCTTCCATGTACAGGCAGATGGCCCGTTGCCAATCCACCCAGGCTACCGGCATCCCACCGGCAGACAATTTGAGAACCTTCGGCAAAGCTTGCATGGGTCACGCGTTGATCAGCGGCGACGCAAACGCGTCCCGTCGATACTCCAGCAATTAGGTGACGTTTTCAAGAACTTTGTTCGCCAACTGTCAGAATTTTCATGGAATTGGTGCCACCGGGGCCGGTGAAGTCGCCCTTGGTAACGATGACACGGTCACCGTTGTGCAGCAGACCTTTCATGGCCAGCACCACGATGGCCTCGTTGGAGGCCGTGATTCCGTCCATCGCCGTCGGCGTGAATTCCACCGGATACACCCCGCGCACCAGCGCCATGCGCCGTCGCGTGGTTTCATGCTTGGTCATGGCGTAGACCGGGATGCTGGTATCCATGCGGCTCATCCAGATCGCGGTCATGCCGGACTCGGTGAGGGCCAGCGTTGCCCGGGCCTCGGTATGCCGGGCGGCATAGACCGCGGCCATTGCCACGGCCTCATCGATGCGCTCGAAGTGGCTCTTCAGACGCCGCATCGAACGCCGCGGCGGACTGTGACCCTCGGCCCCTTCGCAAATGCGCCCCATCGCGGTCACTGCCTGCACCGGGAAATCCCCGGCGGCGGACTCCGCGGAAAGCATCACCGCATCGGTGCCGTCCATCACCGCATTGGCCACATCCAGCACTTCCGCCCGGGTGGGAATGGGGTTGTGGATCATCGACTCCATCATTTGCGTGGCGGTAATGACAACCCGGTTGGCTTCGCGGGCCGCCTGGATGATCTCCTTCTGCACCCCCGGCAGCGCCGGCTCGCCGATTTCCACGGCCAGGTCACCCCGCGCCACCATGACCACATCGCTGGCCTCCAGCACATCGGCCAGATTCTCCACGGCCTCGGAGCGCTCGATCTTCGCCACCATCGCCGGCTGGCCACCGGCAGCCAGCGCCAGTTCGCGGGCCTGCTGCATGTCGGCGCCGGTTTTCGGAAAACTCACCGCGAGGAAGTCGCAACCGATATCCATGGCGTGCACGATCAGTTCCCGGTCGCGCTCGGTGAGCGCTGGTGCCGACAGCCCGCCACCATGCTTGTTCAGCCCCTTGCGATTGGAAAGCTTGCCGCCCTGCTCGACGCGGCAATGCACCTGGGTGCCCTCGACCCGCTCGACCTGCAGGCGGATCAGCCCGTCATTGAGCAACAGGTAATCGCCGGCCTGCACATCGCGGGGCAGGTCCTTGTAGGCCGTGCCCACCCGCTCCGGAGTGCCGCCCTCGGGGTCGCAGGTCGGATCCAGAATGAATGGGTCACCGTCCTGCAGCACGATTTCCCCGTCGACAAAACTGTCGATACGAATCTTCGGCCCCGGAAGGTCAATCAGGATCCCGATATCCCGGCCGGCCGCGTGGGCAGCGGCGCGTACCGCCTGCGCCCGGGCCCGGTGGTCATCCACCGTACCGTGGGAGAAATTCAGCCGCACCACATCCACGCCTGCGGCCACCAGCTTCTTCAGCACACCCGGGCGGTCCGTCGCCGGGCCCAGCGTGGCCACAATCTTGGTTCTGCGGGGCATGTTCAGGCCTCCGAAAAGCGGGGCATCAGCAGTGCAAAATTGCACGGGCGTGTGGCCGCGTCACACTGCGGCTGCAGGACCTGCTCCCAGGCCAGACGGCACGCCCCCTGACTTCCCGGCAGACAGAACACCAGCATGCTGTCGACCAGCCCGCCACAGGCCCGGGACTGGATGGTCGAGGCGCCAATATCGGCATAGGACAGCCAGCGGAACAATTCACCGAAGCCGGGTAACCGCTTGGTCCACAGGGGCTCCAGCGCTTCCGGCGTGACATCCCGCCCGGTGATCCCCGTCCCGCCACTGACCAGCACCACATCCGGCTCAAGTTCGGCCTGCCATTGACGCAATTGCTTGCGGATCTCGACAGCGCTGTCCGCAACGATGACCCGGGCCAGCAATTCATGCCCGGCGTCCTGAATGGCCGCCTCCAGGTACTGCCCCGATTTGTCCGTTGCCAGGTCGCGGGTATCCGACACGACCAGAATGGCCATTCTCATGTCTGGCTGACCTTTTTCGCCATGTTTCCCTTGCGGTGCCTGACCGCCAGAAAGCGCACGACCATCCCGGTTTCGGGCTCCCAGGCGCCGACGATTTCCCGGTAATGCATGTAGTAATCCTCACCGTCCTCGCCGCGAATCACGCCGAAACCACGGTCCAGGTCGTAACGACTGACCGTTCCCTGTTTCCAGGTTTCACCCTGCGACTCTTCCGTCATAGCGATACTCTCCGAGCCAGCCGGAGAAGGAATCCCCCGGCTTGATTTCACCTACGCCAACGGGGGTTCCCGTCAGCAGCAGGTCGCCGGCTTCCAGCCCGAACCACGTGGTGGCGTCGTGCAGCAGCCGTTCAATGTTGTACACCATCAGGTTGGTGGAATCGTCCTGCCGTGTTTCCCCGTTGACCGCAAAACCGATCCGCAGGTTCTGCGGGTCGGCTATGGCCTCCGGCGGCAGAACCGGCGCCACCGGGCACGCTCCGGGAAAGGCCTTTGCCGCCTCCCAGGGGTAGCCCTGCTCACGCAGCTCGGTCTGCAGGCTGCGCAGGGTCAGGTCCAGCGCCAGCGCATAACCGGCGACAACATCCAGGGTGGCCTGCTGCGGCTTGGTGACCCGGCGCCCGATGACCAGGGCCAGCTCGATTTCATGGTGGACCTCACCGCGCCCTGCGGGCAGCTTCAGCGGACCGGCAAAGTCACACAGCGATGAATTGGGCTTCAGGAAGAACGTGGGCCGGGTTGGCACCGTGGAATTCAGTTCGGCGGCGTGCGCGGCATAGTTCTTGGCGACACAGATGACCTTGGACGGTGCGAACGGGCCGTACCCCCCGTCCTGCATCCGCAGCGGCGTCAACATCCGGCGAGCGCGGCATTCGCCGCCTGCAGCACCGCAATCCGGGCATGCCGCTTGTCGTTCGCGCCAATCACATGCCACGGCGCTTCGGGGTAGTCCGTCACCTGCAGCATGTCATTGATCGCCGCTTCATAGGCGGGCCATTTTTCACGGTTACGCCAGTCATCTTCTGTCAACTTCCACTCCTTCAGCGGGTCCCGGCGACGGCGCTCAAACCGGGCCAGCTGCTCGCCTGGCGTTATCTGCAACCAGAACTTGAGCAACACGTTCCCGGCGGCGGTCCATTGCCTTTCAAAATGGCCGATTTCTTCCGGGGCGCGTTGCCAGCGCTCCGGGGCCGTCAATTCTTCCACACGCTCGACCAGCATGCGGCCGTACCAGCTGCGGTCAAAGATGGCGATTTCACCCGGCCCCGGAAAGCGCCGGGCAAAGCGCCACAGGTAATGGTGCGCCAGTTCGCGGGCATCCGGGGCGGCGATGCGGTGCACGTTGACGAAGCGTACATCCAGCGCCTGCAGCAGGCGCCGAATCGCACCGCCCTTGCCGGCCGCATCCCAGCCTTCGAAAACCATCACCAGCCCCCGACCCTGCATCAGCAGACGCCGGCTGTGCCGGTTCAGCTCGGCCTGCCCCTCCAGCAGGAGCTCGCTGTATTCCGGCTTCCTCAGCACCGGGTACTGCACCTGAGCCAGCCGGTCCGGCGCATTCCTGATCGGCCGTTGCCGCGTGATCTTTGCCGGCGCTGCGCTCAGTCGCGCCCGCAGTGCGGTGACGATTTCCTGCGCCACCGCGACGGAACGTGCCCGGCGCGGCCGTCCATCGACCGTGATCCACGGCTGACCTGCCTTGGCACTGGTCTCGTGCACGATGCGGGTTGCACTCATGAAATCGTCGTACAGGTGCAGGTTGGCCCAGTCCCGGGGACTGACCTGCCAGACGTTGTGCGGGTCGGACATCAGGTCACCCAGACGCTCACGCTGTGCCTGTGCATCCAGGTGCATCCAGAACTTGAGGATCAGGGCGCCATCGGCGGCCAGGTCGTTCTCGAAATCGGCGATGTCCGCCAGCTGCGAGCGGAATGCGACCTCGTCGATGGTGCTGCGCGCCCGGGCCAGCAGCGGGGGCGAGTACCAGCCAGACAGCACGATTGCGGTATGCCCGTGAGCGGGCAGATCCTTCCAGTATTGCAGCAGGGGTGGCACCCGCAGTTCCGGCCGCGCCGGGTGGGCGTAGGCCTGGGTGCGAATGAAGCGTGGATCCAGCCACTCGGTCAGCAGGTTGGCCATTTCGTGCTTGCCCGCCCCGTCCACGCCACCGAAGACCAGGATGAGCGGAAAATTGGCGTCCCGCAGCCGGTGCTGCAGCTGCAGAAGCTCGGCACGCAACTTTCTCGCTGCCTTCTGCCATGCAGCCTTGTTCAATTCCTTCAGCGGGGAAGGCGGCCAGTCCATGCGTGGTGTCGAACCTCCTTCGACACGAGCGATGCCTGCAGTCTAGTAAAAAACACCGCAGCCTGCCCATGTCCGCTTGCGCGCCCGGTTTCCGTATTACTGGGCATGAAACTGTTCACGGGATTTCACGTCATGCGCGCACTCCTCCTGGCCCTGTGCCTGGCCTGTGGCCTGGCTGCGGCAAGCGTCTCCTACGCCGAACCCGTCAATATCAACACCGCCGACGCGATCGAACTGCGCGAGCGGCTGCGCGGCATCGGCGAGAACCGGGCAGCACGCATCGTCGATTACCGGCGCCAGCACGGGCCATTTGAAGCCCCGGAAGACATCATGGAGGTGCCCTACATCGGGCGCCGCCTGTTCGAGGCCAACCGGGCCGACATCCGGGTGAACTGAGCCCGGAGGCGGGCCACTCGCACCGGTGGCCCGCATGGCAGAATGGCCGCATGCAAGCCGGCCCCATCACCTGGTCCACTGTCGTTCGCTACGCGGAATGCGACCCGCAGGGCGTGGTATTCAACGCGCACTACCTGACCTACTTCGACTGCACACTGAACGAGGCCTTTCGCGGCAGCGATATCGACTGGCTGGCCGAGATGAAAGCCTCGGGCTGTGATGTCCAGCTGGTCCGCTCCCTCGTCGAGTACAGGAAACCGCTGCGTTTCGACGAGACCATCACCTGCAGCGCCCGCGTCGCACGACTGGGACGCAGCAGCATCAGCTGGCAACTGGCCATACACGGGCCCGGCCCCGATGACCTGCGTGCCAGCGGCGAAATCGTCTGGGTCTATGCCGACCTGACAGCCGGCGAATCACGCCCCCTGCCCGGCTGGCTGCGTCAGCAGCTGGCCGCATACCTCCCGGATACCGCAGCATGAGCAACTACCGACCCGAGCCGCATCCCACCATCGACGTCGAGGAGTTCCGCAAGGTGGTTCACAGCCGCCGTTCGGTCCGCCGCTTTACCGACGAGCCGATTCCGGAAGAGGTCATCCAGGACTGCCTGGATCTGGCGCTGCTGTCGCCCAACTCCTCCAACCTGCAGCCGTGGGAGTTTCACCGGGTGCGCGACCCAGCGGTGAAGGCGAAGGTGGTGAATGCCTGCCTGAATCAGAATGCGGCAAAGACAGCTGCGGAGCTGATGATCGTGGTGGGTCGCACCAAGACCTGGAAAAAGCATTGCCAGGAAAACCTGGAGCAATGGCCCGAGCCCACCGTACCGCGCATAGTCGAGGCCTATTACCGGGGCGGCGCCAGGGTGCACTACGGCGGGTTGCCGCTGGACTTTTTCGGCATCGTCAAAAAGACCATCCGCCGTATCAGCGGCATCGCCCGCCCGATGCCGCGCTGGCCCAACTCACCGGCCGACATGGAGCTGTGGGCCACCAAGAGCGCTGCGCTGGCCGCACAGACCTTCGTGCTGGCGCTGCGTGCGCACGGATTTGACTCCTGCATGATGGAAGGCTTCGACGAGGCCCGGCTGCGCAAGGCGGTCAAACTGCCACGGGACGGCGTGGTATTGATGGTGATCGGCGCCGGGCGGCGGGCGGAAAAAGGCGTCTATCACGCACGTATCCGTTTCCCGCGTGAACGGTTCATCAAGGAACACTGAGCCGCCGGAGCGGCGCCCGGTGCACCCATTGGCGGGGTTTACCCCGCCTGTCGCTCCAGCCACTTCTGGATGGAATCCATGCTGGAGGCAAAGCCCTCTTCGGCCCGCTCGATCAGCATTTTCTCGATCTGCCTGCCAATCAGGGGAACCCGGACGTCAATACCGCCTTCGGCGCGAATCTGGCTCTGTGCATCCTGATGGTCACTGAGCTGCATGCTGCCTTCAATGTGGCCCGGCACGCCGGCAACCTCCAGCCGCATCTGACCCTGATAGACCGGCCCGCCGCGCTCCCAGCGCTGGGTCTGAATCAGCTCGACCCGGTCACCGATCAGCTTGCGGGCCATGCGCGGAATCTTTTCCACCCCATACACCCGCACGATGCGCACCGAATGCTCGGACGCATCATCGGCCAGTACATCGAGTGAAAACCCCAGCTGCAGCGGGTCCTTGTAGCGAAACAGCAGATAGTCTTCCGAGGTGATGTGACCGATCACTTCGGCGGCCGGAGCCGGCAGAATCTGGGCGTGGGTGAAGCTTTGCATGGAGTCCTGTCTAATGTTCATCGACGCCGCCCGCAAACCGGGCCGGCATCACGGCGGTAAGAAATCTAACGGGCTGCTGTGGGCTCGCGCACCCAGAAATACAGAGGCAGCGCTGCGCTCAGGCCAATCAGCAGGTTGACGGGCAGCAGCCACCACGGGAACCGGCGACCCTGCTGCCGGCTGTCAGCCGCCATCCAGACCCAGAACACCAGCGACGCCCAGCTCACATCGACGGCGGCGGCTGCGGCGGCGCGGTTGGCGAAGAACGCGCTCACCAAGCCCCGGTCCACGGCAGGTATGGCCGGCACCGCGCCGAAATACACCGCCAGCGGCAGAACCGCACCCAGGGCGGCCAGCAGTAGCCACACGGTCCTCATCCGGCTTTGCGCTCGTCAACTGCAGCCTGCCCCGCACGCGGACGCTTGATGTGCACGCTGAGCAGCGAAATGGCCGCCGGGGTCAGGCCCTCGAGCCGCCCGGCCTGGCCGAGTGTGCTGGGCCGGGCCTTTTCCAGCTTGGCCTGCACTTCGGCCGACAGCCCGCGGACGGCGGCGTAATCGAAATCCACCGGCAATTTGACCGCCTCCAGCGACTTCATGCGCGCAATTTCGGCTTCCTGACGCTCGATGTACCCGGTGTACTGGGCCTGGATTTCCACCTGCTCGGCCACCGCCGGATCGTCCACCGCCGGCGCCAGTGTCGGCAGACGGAGCAGGCTGGCATAGCTCACTTGCGGCCGCCGTAGCAGCTCGAAGGCGTGAAATTCCTTGCGCAGGGGCTCGGAAAAAACCGCTTCGGCAAGGGCTTCCGGCACATCGGCCGGATGCACCACCGCCTTGCGCAGGCGATTGATCTCGGCGGCGATAGCGTCACGCTTGGTCGTGAAGCGCTCCCAGCGCGTGTCGTCCACCAGACCCAGTTCACGCCCAACCCCGGTGAGCCGCAGGTCGGCATTGTCCTCACGCAGGCGCAGGCGATATTCCGCCCGGCTGGTAAACATCCGGTAGGGCTCGGCCACCCCGCGCGTGGTCAGATCGTCGACCAGCACACCCATGTAGGCCTCGTCCCGGCGTGGCCACCAGGCGGCTTCGTCGCGGGAACGGCGCGCGGCATTCAAACCGGCCAGCAGGCCCTGTGCAGCAGCCTCTTCGTAGCCGGTGGTGCCGTTGATCTGCCCGGCCAGGTACAGGTTTGGCAACACCTTGGATTCCAGCGACGGCTCCAGATCCCGCGGGTCGAAATAGTCGTACTCGATGGCATAGCCCGGCCGGGTGATGTGCGCCTTCTCGAAACCCGGAATCGACCGCACCAGTGCCAGCTGCACGTCATACGGGAGGCTGGTGGAAATGCCATTGGGATAGATCTCGTTGGTCTGCAGCCCCTCGGGCTCGATGAAGATCTGGTGCCGGTCCTTGTCGGCAAAACGCACCACCTTATCCTCGACCGAGGGGCAGTAACGCGGGCCGACGCCTTCGATCACCCCGGAATACATGGGCGAACGATCCAGGCCGCCGCGGATGATGTCGTGGGTTTCCGCGGTGGTCCAGGTGATATGGCAGGGCACCTGCGGCGGATGATCTGCCGGGCTACCCAGGAAGGAAAACACCGGCCGGGGCTCATCCCCGGGCTGCAGTTCACATACGCTGTAGTCGATGGTGCGGCTGTCGATGCGTGGCGGGGTACCGGTTTTCAGACGCCCGACACGGAGCGGCAAGGCGCGCAGCCGCTGGGCCAGCGCGATGCTGGGCGGGTCACCGGCACGCCCTCCACTGGACTGCTCCAGCCCGATGTGAATCTTGCCCCCGAGAAAGGTGCCGGTGGACAGCACCACGGCACGGGCGCGTATCGACAGGCCCATGGCCGTGACCACACCAGCTACCGCATCGTCTTCCACAATCAGGTCATCCACCGGCTGCTGGAAGATTTCCAGGTGAGGTGCGTTCTCCAGCGCCTGCCGCACAAAGCTGCGGTACAGGTTGCGGTCCGCCTGACAGCGCGTTGCGCGCACGGCCGGCCCCTTGCTGGCGTTCAGCCGCCGCCACTGGATACCTGCGCGGTCAGCCGCCTGCGCCATCAACCCGCCGAGTGCATCGATTTCCTTGACCAGGTGCCCCTTGCCGATGCCACCAATGGCCGGGTTGCAGCTCATCTGCCCCAGCGTTTCGATGCTGTGGGTGAGCAGCAGCGTCCGCGCGCCGGTACGCGCAGATGCAAGTGCCGCCTCGGCGCCGGCATGACCGCCGCCAATGACGATGACATCGTAGGGAGTGTGAAAATCCATGGTTCGCGCCAGACAGTCGCGTAAAAACAGACGCTTATTGTAGGTTTAGCGCGCGTAAACATCGAGTCAAGCAGGCAATCGCCGGGGCGAAAGGCGGGTTGGCTTGCCTTTTCCATCGTCATCACCCCGTCGCGCAGCAATCGAGGCAGTGCTACATTGAGCGTGATTGCGCCGGTTGCGCGCCTGCGGGCACGGTACCGTGCGCTCCGCCTCAGCGCATCGACGTTGCGGAACCGGGTCCGCTGCTCAGGCACCAGCAGGATCGTGCCGCCGTACCTTGAGGAACACCTGTTTGAATTCCACACCTCCGGCATCCGCCAACGCGCCTGCAGCCACGGCGACCCCCTTGTCACAGCTCGGCTGGAAACCGTTTTTCCAGAACCAGCTGACGCTGGAGGAACGGGAAGGCGGCGAGGCAGTCCGCGTGATGGCGGTCCACCGCAACCGGCTGGAAGTGGCTGGAGAAAGCGGCATTGCGGAGGTACCGCTGACATCGGCCCTGCTGCGTGGCCCGACCGAACAGCGTCCTACGGTGGGCGACTGGCTGCTACGCAGCCGGCAGGATGCGCGCATCCTGCGTCGGCTGGATCGCGCCAGCTGCTTCCAGCGCATGGCACCGCACGGCCGGCAGATCCAGCTGATTGCCGCCAATGTGGACTGCGTCTTCATCATGTCCTCCTGCAATGCCGACTTCAATCTGTCCCGCATCGAGCGCTTCAGTGCACTCAGTCACGAAGCTGGCTGCCCGGCCTGCCTGGTCCTCACCAAGGCCGACATGTGTGATGACCCCGATCGCTATGTCGAGGCTGCGCGCAGCTTGCAGGACCTGCCCCTGGTGCTGATCAATGCACGGGACCCGGCCAGCGTGGCCGAGCTTCAGGCCTGGTGCCGGCCCGGGGAAACCATCGCCATGCTCGGCTCTTCCGGGGTCGGCAAGTCCACCCTGCTGAACTCGCTGGCCCGGGCCAACGTGGCCGCAACCGGTGACATCCGCGAGGACGACGCCAAGGGCCGCCACACCACCCGCCACCGCAGCCTGCACCGCCTGCCCGGCGGCGCCCTGCTGCTGGACAGCCCGGGCATGCGGGAGCTGGGACTGAGCCAGGTTCCCCAGGGACTGGCGGAAACCTTCGAGGACATCGACGCATTGGCCCGGGGCTGCCGTTTTTCCGATTGCCAGCACGCGAATGAGCCCGGATGCGCCATCCAGAAGGCCATCGCAGCCGGCGACCTGCCGGCCCGGCGCCTGCAGAGCTGGGAAAAACTCCGCCGTGAAGCTGCCCACAACGACCGCACCGTGGCGGCGCGTCGCGCCAATGACCGCGCGACCGGCAAGCACTACCGCAATGTTCAGCGGGCCGCCCGCGAACGCGACACCCGCTGACAACCCGTCGGGGATGACGCCCTCTAGACCGGGCTCAGTTGCAGCACGACCCGGCTGTAATAGACGCGGGTTGTCCCCTCGAAACCGGAATCCGTGCCGACCAGCAACCAGGCCTCACCTTCGGGGCCGGCCGCAAAGGTGAACACCTCGTCGGTTGCAACCTGCTTGGTCTCGTAGGGGTTGTTCCCCGAACAGGTGGTCTGACGGCCGGCGAGATTACCGACAACCACGGCGTCCGCACCGGAATTGGACTGCTGGCCCTTGTCCACGTTCATCTGCAGGAAGCCATCTCCGGGATCAATCGCCTGTGGCTCGACCGTGGTCAGCCCCGCCTTCAGGTAGACCGATTCCCCCGGTGCACCACCGATACCGACGCAGCCCTGCCCGGCGTTGGTTGCCAGTTCGATGGCGAAGCTCACCGCATAGCGCGCCCCCGGAGCCAGCCCGGTGACCGGCACCTGCCAGAACATGAAGAGGTCGTCGCTGTGGTTGTTGCCGTTCAGGTAGATACCGCTGCGGCCATCCCCGTCGGGGATCGTTTCCCAGCCGGCATCGAGTTCGTAAAAACCCTCCTCACCGGCCGGGTAATCGGCAAAACCGGTTCCGGCAGCCTGCGGGCCGGCCTGAAAATCCACCACCCACTGCACCGGTTCCACCACCGGCGTGGTGCCGCCGCTGCAGGCCGTCATGCCGGCGCAGGCAAGCAGCAGCCCGCGGGCCATCCATTGCTCAGCGGTCACGTGCACATACCCCCTTGAATCATCATCGAATGAACAATAGCTGCGCGGCGCCGGAACTATCACCCGCGCTGCAGTCAGCCCGGTGGCACCGGACATGCATGACTCCTGGGTGGTTCCCTCCCCCGGCAATTTGGACGATCGCCTCAGCAGCTACCATGGATTGGTTCGCGGGAGGGGGCCCCTTTCACTACCGACGCGGCACCCGGCACGGCTCCGGGTCAGAACTTGATCTTGCCGGTCAGCATGTCCTTCCACATCACCCAGTCGCCCTTAAAGCTCATCCAGGGGTACTGGAAGGTTGCCGGCTTGTTGTGCTCGAAGTAGAAGTGACCGACCCAGGCCCAGGCATAGCCCTGCACCACCCCGACCAGTAACAACCACCAGTTCCCGGTGAGGAGCGCGGTGGCAAACAGGAGCAGGCCGATGGTGCTGCCGATGAAGTGCAGCCGGCGGCAGGTCCGGTTAGAGTGCTCGGACAGGTAATACGGATAAAAGTCTTTGAAGTTCGTGATGGGCTCAGCCATGGTGTCTCCCGGCGCAATTTGGCACCCATTCTACGCTGCGTCACCGGCAGACTCCCAGTGCAGGTCATCCTGCACACACCCCGGCAATGCCTGCCGAAAGTCGGCAAACCGCGGCACATAACCCAGTTCCGTGCGCGCCCGGGTGATGTCCAGCCGCCGCGATTCGCGCATGTAGCTGGCCAGTTCCGGAGTCAGTTCCGCGGCCGCCCGTGCCTCGGGCAGGTGCGGCAACCCGAGCAACTCGGCCACGGCCTGGTAGTACTCGGTGATGCTTCCCGGGTGACCGTCCGAAATATTGAAGACCCCCTGCCCACGATCCAGCAGCAGCCGCAGGGCCATGGCCAGGTCCTCGGCATGAATCCGGTTGGACCAGGGGGAGAGATCGGCGGCCAGCGTCGGCAGCCCCTGTTGCAGCCGACGCCGGGGCAGACGCCCGGGGCCATAGATGCCGGGCACCCGGATGATGGCCGTGGGAACCTGCTGGCTGCGTCCGTATTGGGTGACCAGCAGCTCACCGGAATAGCGCCGCCGCGCACGGGGTGTCTGCGGGTCAGGCGGGTCCGTTTCCTGCACCCAGCGCCCCGCACAATCTCCGTAGACCCCGCTGGTGGACAGGTACACCACCTTGTGCAGCCGCGGCGCGCCGGCCAGTACCGCCTCAACCTGCACTTCCGTTTCGGCATTCGCGGCCGGCGGTGCCAGCCACATCACGGTGTCCCCGTCGCGCAGCAAGGTCGCAGCCCGGGCCAGCTCGCATCGCGTCACCGGCACCGGCGGGTTCAGTTGCGCCTGCCGGCCACTCCGGTTGAGTGCGAGAATCGGACGCGAAGCACCGATCCCCCGGGCAACCCGGGCCCCGATATCGCCGTATCCGGCCAGAACCAGCCGACCTGCCACAGGCTTATTCTTCGCGATGCGGACGATCCACTACTGCAGGCAAAGCCCGCGCATCGCTCTGCGGGCGATCCGACACCGCCATCTCCAGACCTTCGCGGTACGCATCCAGTGCGCCGGCAGCGTCCTGTTCCTGCGCCTTGAGGCGACCCAGTTCCAGTGCGACCTGGGCGCTGGGGCGCAGCTTGCGGCAGGCTTCAAGATAGCTGCGCGCCCGGCCCCAGAGACGATTCTCGATACACAGCCGGCCTGCGATCAGCAGCAGCTCGGGCTTTTCACCGTATCGGTTCAGCCATTGCTCGACGGTTGCCAGCTTGGCGATGTTGTCATCGGTGTGCAGGCGGCCATAGGTCGCCACCAGTTGGTCATCCCAGGCGTGCTTGAGGTGCGTCGTGATCAGGCGCAGGGCCTCGGCATCGGCGCCCATGTTGCCCAGCCCGGTGGTATAGACCCGGAGCAACTCGGCGTCGCTGCGCAAGGGTTTGGGCAGTGCCTGCCAGCGGCTCCGCAGGCGGTCCAGTTCACCCGAGGCCGCCGCTTCGGCGAGCAACTCCAGTTCGGCACGGCGATTGATCGTGTCCAGCTCGGGCCGCGGCAGTGCACCCAGCGATTGCGGCATTTCTTCGCGCACCGCGCGCCAGTTCCCCGCAGCCTGCAGCATCTCCAGACGCAAGGCCTGTACAGCCTGGGCGCTGTGACCGCGTATCTGCCTGGCGGCATCAAGTGCCTGCAAGCCGGTCGCCCAGTCACCGCTTTGGCTGGCCCAGCGTGCCCGGGCCATCTCCACGGCCGGCCCCACATCCTGGTCCTGTTCTGCCGCCAGGGCGAGATATTCATCGCGCCGCTGGCGTGCCCCCTGGTGATGGGCCGCTTCCGCCGCAGCGATGTAGCTCAGGGCCGGCGAGGGCGCATCACTGATGTACTTGAGCAGGGCCAGTTCAGCGCTCTGCCAGCGCTCGCTGCGCAGGGCCAGCAAGCCTTTTTCGAACTGCTCCCGACCCCGGTTGATGCGCCGCTGCTGCAAGGCCGTACTGACCCGGCGGGGCGCCACGAACAGCCCCCGCAACAGACGCAGACTGAGCGCCAGCGCCAGCAGCGCCAGTACCAGCAGCAGGACC
>JBFHON010000020.1:0-17445 GCA_041593295.1 Oceanococcaceae bacterium
ACGCGCCGATTGCGCTCCGTTGATCCCGAGCGCCTCCTGCAATCGTTGAATCCGGGCGCTGAGATTTCCCAATTGGGCGCGCATCGCCGCAATCTTGCGCCGGTTGTCCTCCATTCCCAGGGTGATGTAACGGAACTGCTCGAGCGAAATGATGCGGGACTGCTTCTGGAACTCCACGATGCGCTGCTGTGCCACCCCCAGCTTTTCGCTGAAGGCCTCCAGCGTCGCGTTCGTGTAGCGCTCACGTTCGGTCACTTCGTCCTTGCGCAGCCGCTCCAGGCGCTCCTGCATGGCGTTGTACAAGGCCCAGGACTTGTCATGGGCCTCCTGCGCGCTGCTTCCCTTCAACTCGAAGTTCATCAGCGCCGTCTGGTCCACCAGTTTGATCCGGGGTTTACCAAACTCGCCCTCTTCCAGGCCAACGGCTGTGGCGGCCGCCTTCAGCACCGGCTTGCTCATCGCAATTGCCTGGTAGTTGACCTTCGGGTCAACCGAGCTTTGCGAAAACGGGGAACTGGTGCTGGCGGTTGCCTGCCCGATGCTCTCCAGGTTCACCGACTGCCCGGCCCCGGTCACCGGCATGATCAATGAAAACTTGCTGGTGTAGGTCACTTCCGAAAGCAGCACGAATGACAGCACCGGCAGCCAGATCATCACCAGCGCGAACGCCATTGTCAGCAGGTAGACCCGGCGCCGGACCTTCGGGTCCATGCTCGAGCCATGCGCCGCCAGATACGACAGCCAGCCGCTCAGGCCATCGTGCTGCTGCGGGGGTGTGTGCGTGTCCGGCATGCTCAGCGGAAAGGCGAGAGGATGTCGGCAATGGCCTTGCCGATATCGCGCAGGTTGGTGACGCCGGAGTCATAACAGGCGATGCCGTCATTCGGCATCAGGTGCGGGTTCAGGGCTTCCCGCTCCGGCTCGCGCAGCATGTCTTCGATTGACCGCTGAATCACTTCGGTTTCACCGGTCAGCGGATTGCGCGTCACCAGCACACCGAAACGATCGCTGTTGGTGGCGGCCGTTCCCCCCACGCAGTTCGCCGAAATCAGCCCGGAAAGCAGCCGGGTTCCGTAGGGCAGCCCGGAAGAAAAGTTGTTCACGGCGGACTTGCTGTTATCCGTGGCGGGTACGGTCAGGTTCGACAGGAACACCCGTATCCCCGGCGGCGTGATCGCGCTGGGGCGGACCAGCCCCTCATCAAAGACGCCGGTACTGGGGACGATCAGCTGATCCCCGGCAACCAGGGCATGACGATCGGCGGGCAGGCCCACCGGGACACCGCTGAGGTCCAGCTTGTAGGAGCGCCCCTGGCGGATCAGCACGATGCGGTGCACGTCGGCATCAGGCCTCACGCCACCGGCTGCCCGCAGGGCTGCCGAGACGAACCGCTCCGAGGGGTAGTCCCCGCTGACCTGGTCGGACTTCAGGGCCTTGTCTTCCGGTTTGCGCACATTGACGCTGACCAGCCCGGGGGCAAATACCGCACCGCTGACACTGACCTGAATGGTTGACCATTGCTGGACCAGCAGGGTGACCGCGACCAGGTTGCGACGGAAATACCCCGCATTGACCAGGGCGTGGGTAATCCGCAGCCGGGCCTCGTACGGACCAACGCCGGCGACCTGAATCGGCGGCATGTACGGCAGGTTGATGGTGCCGTCGACATCGACTTCGTAGAAGCCGGAAAACTCGTCCCCGTTCTCGACGCGCAGCTGCAGCCGATCCCCCGGTGACAGGAGGGGCTTGTTAGCCGGCCAGGGCAACTCGTCTTCGAAAACCGGGGGCAAGCGGGTGTGCTTGCGTTCCTGCGGGCCCAGCGATGTGCTCAGCAGCAGGCTCAGACCGGAACCAGCCGCCGGCAACTCCAGTGGCAGCGCATTGACCCCTTCGCTCGCATGCTTGCGGTTGCGAAAGAAATCCTCGTCACTGTGAAAGAACACCAGGTCATAGTCTGTCGGCGTGGGATCCGCCGTTTGCGCCCAGCGTCCCGGTGACTGGTAGCGGATGGCATCCTCGGGAATGCTGGCACAGGCGGCCAGCAACGCCGTCCCCGCGCCAGCCAGCAGCGTGACGTGAGACTTCAGAAACCGGTGGATATCAGAGAGATGCCGCAGCGGCATCGGCGTCCTCGAAAATCTGGAACACGTGATGCAGGCGGGTCAGTTCGAGCAACGAACGGATCGGCCGCGTCGGATTGAGCAGAACCACCTCGCCCCCCGACTCCTTGGCGCTGTTCAGCGCGGAGATCAGCACCGACAGTCCGCTGGAATCTGCAAACTCGGTCGCCGCCATATCCAGCACAAGGCGGTTTTTGCCTTCGCCAATCAGGCTCTTGAGCGCTTCTCTGACAGGTGCCGCATCGGCCTTAACCAGCCGGGCGGGCATGGTGATGATTTGGGCATTCCCCAAGGTCCGGTTTTCCAGTGCCATCTAAAATCCTTCTCCAATGTGATGCGCGTACGACGCGTCATTCCTGTCAGTCCGGCGCGCCTTTCTGCCGCCGGGAGTCCTTGAACTTGACCAGTCGCAACCGATTACCCTGGACGGCCGGGACGTACTCCACCCGATCCATCCACGATTTCAGAATAAACCAACCCCGACCGTTTTCGACATCGCCGGGGCTGAGGTCGGCACTCGGCATTTCGGTCACGGGCACGGCATGGTCGATGATTTCGCATTCGATTGCATCGATCTGCAGTCGGCAGTCGATGACAATCTCGCCGGGACTCTCTTCCCCGTAGCCGTGCTCTTCCACGTTGTTCAGGGCTTCGGCCACGCAGACGGCAAACTCGAAGCCCAGACCTTCGGCCACGCCGTTTGCCCCCAGCCACTCGCGCAGTGCGTCCACGGTATCGGCAATGTCCTCGGCGCGCGACATGAGCTCGAAGCGCCGACGCCCCTCGCCCACTTCGTGCTGCCGCGCCAGGATCATCACCGACAGGTCGTCTTCGAGGGTGTCATCGCCACACCAGTCGGTGACGGTTTCATGAACCAGCTCCAGCACATGCTCCGGGCTGAGCCCCTGCGAGGCACGCAGCAGGTCGTGCAGGCGCTCATCACCGAACTGTTCCATCTCCGCGCTTTCGCATTCGGTCAGCCCGTCGGAAAACAAAAGCAGCTGGTCGCCGGGCTGCAGCAGCACCTCGCAGGTTTCGTACTGCGCATCGGCAAATACGCCGACCGGCACCCCGCCGCCGGGCACCGGCTCGATTTCTCCTTCATGCCGAATGACCAGCGGGGGCGGATGTGCGGCCTGGCAGATACGGGTCTGACCGTCGCGCAGGTCCATGATGCCCAGCGCGATGGTGAAAAACCGCCCGTTGCCGGAACGGTCATGAAAACGCCGGTTCAGGCTCTGCAGCAGCTCGTGTGGCCGCACATCGCCGCCCGCGTCGGCAAACATCTCGCCCAGCGCGTGCGCCACCGCGAACGACAGCAGCGATGGCGCCACGCCATGGCCACACACATCCAGCAGGAAAAACCCGACCCGGTGGGTGTCCAGGCGCACATGATTGAGCATGTCCCCGCCCAGTCCCGCTGCCGGGCGGAACAGGTGTGCCACGTCCAGTCCGGGGTGCTGCCCGAACTGCGGCGGCAGCAGTTCGCGCTGCAGCAGGCTGGCAGCCTCAAGATCCTCATCCACCAGCGCACGCGCCTGCTGCTCGCGGGTCAGGGACTCCTGCACCTGCTGGTATTGCTGGGACAGGTCGGCCTGCAGCTTGCACAGCCGCCGCCCTACCTTCAGCCGGGCCAGCAGTTCATCGCGATCCACCGGCTTGGCCAGAAAATCGTCGGTACCGGCATCAAAGGCTTCCAGCGTGTCCTTTCGGGAACTGCGCCCGGTCAGCATGATGATGTAGCAGTTGTCCAGCTGCAGTTCCTGGCGGATCTTCCGGCACAGTTCGACCCCGCTCATGCGTGGCATCTGCCAGTCGCTGACAATCAGATTGACCGGCTCCGCCGCCAGCACTTCCAGCGCGGCGTCGCCATCACCGGCCTCGAGCACGCGGTAGCCACCGCGCTCGAGGATGAAGCGCAGACGCGTCCGCTCCGGCAGCGAATCCTCCACCAGCAGTACGGCATCCCCTGCAGGCCGGGACATTGCAGCGGATTGCGTACTCATGCCCACGGCTCCTCGCGCCAGGCCCGTGCACTGAACAGGGCCGCCACGCCGCGCAGCAATTGCAGCAGGTCGCCGCGCAGGCTGCGCTGCTGACTGAAGAAGGTATCGCTGAGCAGGCGTTCCTCCAGCGGCGCATCGGCCTCCAGCAGCAACTGGGTCGGCCCCAGCAGGCCCGCCGGCACCCGGTCGGGCACGAATTGCCAGTCATCCGTTCGCGTCGCCGCATCTTCCGGTGTCAGTGGCGCCGGCCCCAGCAGGCGCAAGCGCCCGCTGATGACGGCCAGCAGCGCCGGCAACTCCCGCAAAACCGGGACCCGGGTATTCCACTGCCAGCAGCGGAAGGTCTCGCGCCCGCTGGGCACCCCCTGACCGCTGCGAAAATTACCCATCAGCAGACGACTGCGGAAGGGCCGCGCCGGATTGTTGAGCAGCACCATGACCAGCGCGAGCACCCACAGCGGCAGGGATGCGATCAGCAGAAGCCCCCCGAAAGCGCGGCTGCTGGCGCCCCGCAGCTGGTCCACGAACTCTCGCTGACGCAAGTCCGCCAGCAGGAAGGCATCCACGATCTGCAATCGCGAGCCGGTATCGACCCGGATCAGTTCGTTCCCGCAGACAATGGCCTGCTGCAAGTCGACCCCGGCCCCCACAGAGGAGTGCGGCAGAATCAGCGTGTCGGTCACGCTGCAATCCCGATCGATGATGACGTGGTCACTGACGACCACCGTGCCGGACAGTTCGGCTCCGGACATCACCCGCGAGTGCGCCCCCACGACCACGCGGGCATCTGCGGCGAGGCGGCCGCTGCAATGTGCGGCCCGACCCAGCAGCAGGCCGGGTGCCGCCTCGCGCCCCGGCGGCATCAGGTCGGGGTACTGCCCTGCAGCCACCTCCATGTTGGCCCGGTGATAGTCCGCCAGCGAATCCAGCGTGTGGGCCGTGGCATTTGCCACCTCGCGTACCGCCACACCCGCGCTTTGCGCTGGCAATGGCCAGCCCGGCACCGCCGCCAGGCCCTCACGGTTACGGCAGAACCAGACACCCAGAGGCTCGCCCCGGGAGCGTGCTTCGGTACACGGGGCGCGGGTTTCACAGGCCGCCACCAGAAAGGCCGTCAGAGACAGCACCCGGAACATGTCCGCGCGCAGCACCAGGGTTTCGTCGAAATCCTCCGGGTTTCCCCGGCCCAGCACGCTGGCGGGCGGTTCTTCGCCGCGGCTGACGACAATATTGACGTCAAAACCCCAGGCCCGCCCCGTACCGACGAAACGGCGAATCATGTCGGCCTCGGCGCTGATGACCAGGTCCACCCGGCTGGGTGCCAGGGGGATCAGGGATTCCAGGCACAGGTCCAGCAGATTGCGTGTTGCCACCGGCAGCAGCGGCACCGGGTAGCGCTGGGCGAGCGGCTCCAGTTCGCTGCCCAGGCGGTCAGCCAGAACAATGATGTGCGGTGACCCGGCGCTCATGCATTCCCCCCGGCGACCCCGTGTCGCGCCTGCCGCCAGACCCGGGCCAGGAACAGCGGGTTACCGATCACATAGCGTCGCCACATCCGCCCCGGCTCCTGCAGCAGCCGCCATGTCCACTCCAGCCCCAGCTCCCGCAGCCATTGTGGTGCGCGGGAGATGCGCCCGGAGTAGAAATCGAAGAGACCGCCCACGCCCATGGCGACCGTGGGCTGCAAGCGCTCCCGGTTGCGGGCCAGCCAGAGTTCCTGCCGCGGGGCCCCAAAGGCCACCAGCAGGACATTGGCGCCCGAGGCATTGATTTTCTCGATCACGGCGGCCTCTTCCTCGGCCGGGAAAAACCCGTGCTGGGTACCGGCGATTGTCAGTCCCGGGAAGCGTTCCTGCATGTTGCTGGCGGTGAGTTCGGCAATGCCGGGTTGCGCACCCAGCAGGAACAACGACAGCGCTGGCTCTTTTTCCATTTCCGCACACAGCAGTGGAAACAGGTCCGTGCCGTTGACGTTGGCCATCAGGCTGGTTCCGAGTATGCGGCAGCCCACATGAATGCCAATGCCATCCGGCAACACCCGGTCCGTGTTCTGCAGTACCTGCCGGTATTCGGCATGGGTGTAGGCGATATTCAGGCAGTCCGGATTCACGAATGCCATTTGCCCCTGCTTCGTACCGCGCGCGTGATCGAGGATCCAGCTGATGGCTTCCTCCATCGTGGTGTTGACGATGGGAATGCCGAAAAAGTCCAGCATTGGCGGTGCCGGCCGCTCTTCACCCTTGAGCACGCTGACCGCCGAACCGCGCGCCAGCATGCCGAGATTGCTCTTGATGCTCTCGGAGTAGACAAAGTCGACATCGCTGACGTGCTCGGCTTCGTGGGCAATCCCGGTCGCTCGGCGCAGGCGGTACAGGGAAACAAGCCCGGGGCGGACGCTGAAGCGGGCCTGCGCCTCCATCGGTACCGAAGCGGCCTCTTCCGCGCGCAATGGCCGCGGCCCGGCAAACGCCATGTCCCCGCGCAGGATATTGAGCAAGCTGGCGACACCCGCGCCGGGGAAACTCCCGGCGAAGCGCAACTGTTCAAAGGGACTGCGGAAACGCCCGACGCGCACGGCGCGCTCGAACAGCTTGCCACCCTGCTGGTAAGCCACCAGCCCCCGCAGCAGCAGCAGCGGGCTCAGCACGAGCAGCAGCAAAGCCGCCGCCAGCAGATCGAAAAGGCGCGGCAGGGTCGCCCCCAGCAAAACGCCGAGCGGGCGAAAGTTGCGAATCCAATAACTTCGCAGACCACGTGGCCGGCCCAGCGGCCCCGGAATGGGTTCAGCCAATTTTCGCCCCTAATAACACTGGATGATTGCTCACACCGGCATAGGAGCAGCATGCCAGAGTGTCCGGCTTGCCGCACGCCGCCACGTTTTGCACTGCCGACCTTGTTACACGGAGCAGGCCCGACCGGAGCTGCCGCTGCATGCCGGGCAAGCGCAAGCTCCCCCGTTGGCACCCCACCCCGGCGATGAAAAGCCGCGGCGGCCATCGCGTTTTACCGCAGCGCAACAACAGGCTTGCGTTTCTGCCCTGCGGGTCTGCTAGTCTGAACCTGAACGGCCCGCAGTACAGCCTGTGCAAGGTGGGCTCTGGCCACCTGGGAGGGGATCGAAAGTGCCCAAAGTTTCCGTAATAGTTCCGGTCTACGGCGTCGAGAAGTTCGTCGCGGATGCAGTCGAGTCGATCCTGGCGCAGAGCTTCGAGGATTTCGAGCTGCTGATCATCGATGACTGCTCACCGGACCGCAGCATCGAGATCTGCGAAAGCTACAAGGACCCCCGGATCCGGATTATCCGCCACGAGTTCAACCGCGGGCTCGCCGGCGCACGCAACACCGGTGTCCGCAACGCGCAGGGCGAGTACCTGGGTTTTCTCGACTCGGACGACCTGTGGACCCCCGACAAACTGGCCCTGCATGTGGCCCACCTCGACGCCAACCCTGACGTCGGCGTGTCCTTCAGCCGCTCGGCCTTCATCGACGAACAGGGCGTGGAAACCGGCTACTACCAGATGCCGCGCCTGAAAGACATCGACCCGGGCTATTACCTCTGCCGCAACCCCATCGGCAACGGTTCGGCTCCGGTCATCCGGCGCGAAGTCTTTGCCGACATCCGTTATCAGGATGACCTGCACGGCAGTCCGGAAGACTTCTACTTCGATGAACGCTTCCGTCGGTCCGAAGACATCGAGTGCTGGATACGCATAGCGGTCAACACCCACTGGAAGATCGAAGGCCTGCCCCAGGCGCTGACGCTGTACCGGCTGAACGCCGGCGGCCTGTCGGCCAGCCTGCTCAAGCAGCTGGAGTCCTGGGAGCAGATGATCGAGAAGATTCGCGGCTATGCCCCGGACTTCCTGCAGCGCTGGGAGGCTTTGGCCCGCGCCTATCAGCTGCGCTACCTTGCGCGTCAGGCGATTCGCCTCAAGGACGGGCGCATGGCCGTCAAGCTGTTCAACCGCGCCCTGGCCTCCAGCCCCCGCATCCTGCTGCAGGAGCCCACGCGGACGATCCTCACTGCAGGCGCGGCCTACGCATTGTGGCTGCTCCCCAAGGGCGGCTACGAGGGCCTGGAGAATTTTGCCAACGGCTGGGTCGGCAAGTTCCAGTCGCGCATCGTGCGCAAGCAGATTGAAGCCACCGGGGAGTCCAAGCCGGCCACCGGCGGGCCCCGGGGAGAAGGTTGATGCCCACACCGCCATCGGACCAGCGTCCCGAGCGCCTGGAAACCCGCCCCCCTTCCGCCAGCGTCACCGGCGGCAGTGGCAGCGTGCTCAGTGCTGCACGCCGGGCCCGCTGGCGCCTGCGGATTGCCTTTCACGCCGTGCTCAAGCGGCTGATGGACATCACCGCAGCCGCACTGCTGTTGTTGCTGCTGCTGCCGCTGTTTGCCATCGTGGCACTGCTGATCCGGCTGGAATCACCGGGCCCGGTGTTCTTCAGCCAGAAGCGCGTTGGCCGGGCCGGCCAGCAGTTCGATTTCTACAAGTTCCGGTCGATGTTCGTGGACGCCGAAGCCCGCAAGCAGGAACTGATGGACCAGAACGAAATGGAAGGTGGCGTGCTGTTCAAGATGAAGCACGACCCCCGGATCACCCGCATCGGGCGCTTCATCCGCCGCTACTCCATCGATGAACTGCCGCAGCTGTGGAACGTGCTGCGCGGCGACATGTCGCTGGTCGGCCCCCGGCCTCCGGTGCCCGGCGAGGTGCAGGAATATACGGTCAGCGACCGCCGCCGGCTGGACGCCATCCCCGGCATCACCGGCCTGTGGCAGGTCTCCGGACGTTCGGACATCCCCTTCGACCAGCAGGTTGAACTGGATGTGCAGTACATCCACAGCGCCACCCTGTGGGAAAACATCAAGCTGCTGCTGAAAACCATCCCTGCGGTGCTCAGTGGCAAGGGGGCCTATTGATGTCCAGCCCGCCTGCACAAGCGCTGATTTTTGCCGACCGTCTGGGCCGGGAGCTGGCCCCGCTGTTCCAGGATCTCGGTCCGGCCATGCTGCCACTGGCACAGAAAACCCCGCTGCACTACTGCCTGGATGACCTGGCCGAAGCCGGTGTGCTGCATGCCGTGGTGGTGGTTTCGCATGCCGCCGAACAGGTGCGCGAGGCGCTGGCCAATGGTGAACCCTGGGGCATGCAACTGGAATTCGTTCTCTCGCGGGGCGAAGAAGCCCCGGACAAACTGCTGCAACGCTTCAGCTCCCTGCTGGCCGACCGCTTCATCGCCATTCGCGGGGATGTTCTGCGCACCCCGATGACCAAGGAGTTGCAGGCGGCCTGCGGCACGGACACGCTCGGCGCCGCCTCCCTGAACGGACGCAGCGTCGGTCTGGCCATGACCGACGGCAGCGGCGCGGAAATCGCCGCCCTCGCCTGGCCACTGCCACCGCTGACCAGCCTGGACATGGCCGGGCACCGCTGCAACATGCTGGAAACGCTGCAGGATGTGCTGGACGCCAACCTGGATCTCGCCGGCGGTAGCTACATCGGCGTCGTCGCCGCCGGCCTGCAAATGCAGGATGGCGTGATGGTCGGCCGCCTCAGCCACATGGAAGCGACCTGCGTGGTCGACCCGCCGGTATCGCTGGGTGACCACAGCAGCGTGCACCGCAGTGTGCGGCTGTATGGCCCGGTCGTAATCGGTGACAACTGCTTCGTCGACCGCGACACCCAGATTCGCGACAGCGTGATCCTGCCGAATACCTATATCGGCGCCGGCCTGGATGTGAAAGACGCCATCATTGGTGACGGGCTGCTGATTCACCCCCGCGAAGGCCTCACCACGCCCATCGACGACCCGCAATGGGTGGCACCGATGGCCCAGCAATGGCGCAGCTCCGACTCCTCGCTGACAGATCGCCTGTTCGCCGTCCTGCTGCTGCTGCTCTCGCTGCCGCTGTGGCCGGTCGCTGCGCTGCTGGCCATGGCCAGCGGCGGGCCGGTCTGGCAGCGCCGGGAAGAACAGGGCAACCACCGCAACATGCGCGGTCAGCGGCGCGAGTTCATCCGCTACAGCTTCGGCGTACGCGGGCCGCTGCTGCGCAACCTGCCGGGCTTGCTGGCGGTCATCGCCGGCCACCTGCGGCTGTTCGGCGCCCCCCCGGTTCCGCTGCGCTATGCGCGGGACCTGCCCGTGCACCTGGAGTCCCCGCCGGCCGGCCTGGTGCCACCGTCAGCACTGGAGCTGGATCACGATGCTCCGGACGAGGAAATCGAATTGTTCGAGGTCTGCTTTGCAGCCGAACGCTCGATCCGCCGCGAGTTGCGCTGCTGGCTGCTGGCCCTGCGCGCCCTGATCGGCAGCCGCGCGTGGACCGCACGCGAGGCATGAGTCCTGAATCCCTGCGTACTGCTGCACACCACCGCAGCATGCCAACCCCAAGGAGAACGTGATGGCAAGAGTGCTGGTCGTCGGTGGCGGCGGTTATATCGGTTCACACATGGTGGACATGCTGCTCGGCAAGGGCTTCGATGTCACCGTGCTGGACAACTTTTCCACCGGCTACCGCGATGCCCTGGTGGGCGGCGACCTGGTTGAGGGCGATCTTGGCGACGAAGCTGTCGTCAACGCGGTTTTCGAGCGTTACGACATCGACGCCGTGATGCACTTTGCCGCCTTCATCGAAGTCGGCGAATCGGTGCGCGACCCCGGGAAGTACTACCGCAACAACTTCAGCCGCACCCAGGTACTGCTGGATGCCATGGTCCGGCACGGGGTCAACAACTTCATCTTCTCGTCCACCGCGGCGGTGTACGGCATGCCGCAGGCAATCCCGATCGCCGAGGACCACCCGCTCTCCCCCATCAACCCCTACGGCCGCAGCAAGCTGGTCGTCGAATGGCTGCTGGATGACTACACCCGTGCCCACGGCCTGCGTTTTGCCACCTTGCGCTATTTCAACGCCGCAGGGGCCGACCCGCAGACCCGGCTGGGCGAGCGGCATGAACCGGAAAGCCACCTGATCCCGCTGGTACTGCAGGCGGCTTCCGGCCGCCGTGACGGCATCACCGTCTTCGGCCGCGACTACGACACCCCCGATGGGACCTGCATTCGCGACTATGTACACATTGTCGACCTGTGCACCGCGCACGAGCTGGCCTTGCAGGCCCTGCTCGACGGCAAGCAGGCCGGCGTGTTCAACCTTGGCAATGGGCAGGGTTTTTCCGTGCAGCAAGTCATCGATACCGTGCGCGAAGTGACCGGCCGCGACTTCACGGTCCACGACGGCGAGCGCCGCCCGGGCGACCCGTCACGGCTGGTGGCGGATAGCAGCCGGGCCATCCGCGAACTGGGCTGGAAACCGGCCTACGCGGACCTGGCCACCATGGTCGACCATGCCTGGCGCTGGGAGTGTCGCCCGCGCGGCTAGTGCAGCTCCCAGGACACCCAACGGCATGACCCGCTCCCTCGCAGCCCGACCGGAACTGCGCAAACTGCTGCACCTGCTTGGCTCCAGTTTCGCGGTACGTGGCATCGGCGTGGTCTGCGGTTTTGCCATGCACGTGATCCTGTCCCGGGTCCTCGGCGCCCAGGGCGCGGGCATGTTTTATCTGGCCCTGACGGTCATGATGGCCGGAGCGGCCATTGGCAAGTTCGGCCTCGATACGACACTGATGCGTTTTGCCGGTAGCGCCGCCCAGGCTGGCGACATGGCCACGGTTCGCGGGTTGTATCGGCAGGCCAGCCTGCTCGCCACCCTGATCGCGGTCGCAGTCACCGCGGCACTCTGGCTCAATGCGGACTGGCTGGCATCTTCCGTGTTCGACGACCCGCAATTGCTGCCGGTCATCCTGATGCTGGCGCTCGCCGTGACACCGTTCAGCCTGATCTGGGTGCAGTCCGGCGTGCTCAAGGCCGTATCCCGCCCGGTGGCAGCCACCTGGGTGGAGTCGGCGATGCTGCCCACCATCATGGCCGCCGGCGCCATCCTCCTTGCCGCGCTGGACCTGCTGTCACCCTTGCGGGCCGCAACCATCTACACCGCACTGACCTTCGTTGTGTACCTGAGCGGGTCCCTGATCTACCTGCGGGGGCCGCAGGCCCGCGGAACGCCGCACATGCAGTCCTGGTCGCGGCTGATCGGCACCGCCTTTCCACTGGCACTGATCGACGGCATGAACTTCCTGCTGGCCTGGGCCATCATTCCGATCCTCGGCAGCGTCGCCCCGGAATCGGAAGTCGGCGTCTACAACGCCGCGCACCGGCTGACGATTCAGTTGAGCATGGTGCTGGTGGTCTTCGGCGGCATCATGGCTCCCCGTTTTGCCGACCTGCACGCCCGGGGGGACATCGCGGGCCTGGAGGCACTGGCAACACGCACCACATTGTTGATGAGCCTGGCAGCCCTGCCCGCCGGTGTGCTGCTGCTGGGCTGGCCTGAAATCGTGAGCCTGATTTTCGGTGAGGAATATGCGAGCGCAGCGCCGATCCTGCAGATTCTTGCCATCGGCCAGCTCTACAACCTGATCAGTGGTCCCGGGGGTTACCTGCTGGTCATGAGCGGCCACCAGCGCAGCATGCGCAACATCCTGTTTGGCACCCTGCTCCTGACCCTGCCGCTGATCTTCCTGCTGGGGCGGGACTACGGTGCCGTCGGCGCCGCCATCGGGGTGTCCTTCGGCCTGATTCTGCAGAACACCCTGGCCCTGTGGGCCGTGTACCGTCATCTGGGTATCATTGCCCTACCTGGGTTGCAGCGTAAGCCGCACACCCCGCTGGAGACACCACCATGAGTTATCGCCCCCTGTTCATTGGCGGCTGCGACCGCAGCGGCACGACCATGCTCGGCGACATGCTCGGCGCCACCCCGCAATCCTTTGCAACACCCGAATCCCAGTGGATCCACCAACTCGGCCCGCTGCTGCACCTGAAAGCCTTCAGCAGCCCCCGCGAAGCCGTGGACTGGCTGCGAGCGGAGTTCCGGTTTGCGGTGTGGGACCTGAACGACTACGGGGATGAACTGGAATCCGCCATCCAGCTGGATGACCCGGCACGCAGCGTGCAGGCCATTCTGCAGTGCTACCTGCAGCACAACCTGCCGGAGAAGCGCAACGCCCCGGTGTGGGTGGACCACACCCCGGACAACATGTACTTCTACCCGGTGCTCCGCTCGCTGTTTCCCGACGCCCGCTACATACACATCGTGCGTGATGGCCGCGCGGTCTTTCAGTCAATCCGCGATCTGGACTGGGGACCGAACAACGCCTACATGGGCACGCGCTTCTGGTCCAAACGCCTGGAACAGGCCATCAGCGTGGAAATGGCCGAAGCTGACAACTGCCTGCGGGTACGTTACGAAGACCTGCTGCGTGACCCCACAACCGAGGTACAGCGCATTTGTACCTTTGCCGACCTGCCCTTCGAGCCGGCCATGCTGAACGGCGGCGGTCTGATCCTGCCGGCCTTCACCCGTGGCCAGCACAAACTGGTCGGCAAGCCACCGGACCCCAGTCGCCTGGATGCCTGGCGCACCCGGCTGTCACAGCGCGAAGTCGAGGACTTCGAGGCCTGGCCGGCCACCCGGCGCTACATGCAGGTATTCGGCTACACCCCGGACACGGACAGTGCCGTGTCGCGCGGAGGCCTGCATACCTTCTGGAGCTACCTGCACGACTTTGCGCTCTATCTGCGCAACCGCGCGCGGCACAAGCGCATGGAGCAAAGCAAGGTGCAGGAGTCGGTGGATTAATGCCGGGCATGGACAAGGCCCCCAATCAGGGCCACTCAAACAACGACACAGAAAGTCGCAATGCGTGAACAACTGCTGGCGTCACACCGGGCACTGGTCGCTACGGCCATCGCACTTGTCAGTGTCGACTTGCTGCTGATCCTCCTTCATGTCGTCCATACCCTGGCCAAGGTCGGCGGTCCGGCCTGGTCCATCGAGGCCGACGGCGGTATCGGCGAGCTGTGGCAGTACCTGAAAATCGTGGTCATCCTCGGCGTGCTGGTGTTGCTGGCCCTGCGGGCGGAAGCGCTCAACAGGCCCCTCAAGCTGGCCTGGCTCCTGGCCTTTGCCTGGCTGCTGATCGACGACGCACTGCAGCTGCATGAAAACCTCGCCCTCGCCATGGCGGGCATCAGCGTGCCCGACCCCGAGCAGCAGTACGGCCTGCTGGCCGTGATCGAAATGCTGATCATGCTGACGTCGGGCGTGCTGATCCTGCTCGGCCTGTACCTGAGCTCGCGGCGTGCCAGCCACGAGGCGCTGGCGTGGTCACTGGCGCTGATTGCCGGCCTGACACTATTTGCCGGTTTTGCGATTGGTGTGGACTTGCTGCACTCGCTGATTCGCTCGCGCTGGCTGCACCCCATGCTCGGCCTGATCGAAGAGGCCGGCGAAATGTTCAGCCTGAGCATCATTGTTCTGATGCTGCTGCGCTGGCTGGCACAGCGCGCAGCCCCGGCCATGCTGCTGCGCTGGGTAGGCCGGCTTCGGCCGGCCGGCGCCTTCGCGCCCTAGGCCAGTGCCCGTGCCAGCGGTGCGTCCACCCGTACCGCAAACGGCAAGGTGATTTCGTACACCACCCCGCCGGTGCCAAAACTGGCGGGCACTCCATCACGCAATGCGCGCTGGCTGGAGACGTACAGGCGCCGCCCGTCGGGTGAAAAACACGGCCCGGTGACTTCGGTCACATCGGGTTCACCGGGCAGCCGCAGCAACGGAATGGTGCTTCGGTCCGGCAGCAGCACCATGGCCCGCATGTCGCCGCCATCTTCCACCACGACCATTTCGCCGTCACGGGTCATGCAGATGTTGTCCACTCCGAACATCGCCGGCTCGTCCGGGTCCACCGGCGAACCCACCGGGCCGTCTTCGGGGTTGTAGATGCTCTCGATGGTGCCGGCCAGCGTATCGATGGCCCAGATGTTGTCATCGCCCTTGGTGGAAAAGAAGATGAACCCGTTCAGGTACCAGCAACCTTCGTTCCCGGCAAAGATGGTGGCCTCGTCCAGGTAAACCTCCGGCTGCGGACGCCCATCGTCGATGGCGTTGATCCAGCGGATCGGCACCGGGCCCTGACGGGCGGCGTCCAGACCGGCATCGACGACAGCGACCTGCAGCACCCCGGCGTCGAAGTCCGGGCGTCCACCCAGTGGCCAGTCGGCGGTGGCGAAAACCGTGCGGTAAAAGCGGTCTTCACCGGTCACATCCTCGGTGTGATAGATCGCCCGGCCGTTGGCATCAATGGCGGCCATTTCGTGGGCCTTGCGTCCGAAGCGATCAAGCCGGCGCGGCTCCCCGCCATCGCGCAGCGGGCTGCACTCGAACATGTAACCGTCGGCAATTTCCTCACCGTTGATCCAGGTCCCCCACGGCGTGACCCCACCGGAACAGTTGGTCGAGGTGTTCCGCTGCACCGGGTACGCATCAACAAGATTGCCATCACGATCGAAACGCAGCGCGCTGACACCACCGGAAAAGGGGTAAACCAGCGGCACGCTCAGCGGCACCAGACCGGTAACCGGGCCGATGACGCTGTTCAGCGTTTCCAGGCTGTCACGACTGGCCAGCTCCGACACCACCGGGAATTCCGGAATCTGACCGAAAAGCGTCGTCGCATCCCGGGCCTCGGAATTGGACACCAGAATCCAGCCACCATCGTCCGTGCGGAAGGTGGCCGCTCCATCGGGATCCGAGTGCCAGACAAAGTCCGGTTTGCCTGGCAGCGGCGACTCCCCGACCACAGCAATCACGCGGGAACTGAAGCCGGCGGGCAACTGCACCCCGTTGGCATCGGGCTCCAGCAACGGGCCCATGGTGGCAAACGGGCTGTCAAATCCCGGAGTCACCCCGTTTCCCACCCCGAACGGTGCCGGCCGCCCCCCATTGCAGGCGGTCAGCCACTGTGCAGCCGAGACGCTGCCAGCGCACAGAAACAGGTTGCGCAGGAACCCGCGGCGGTCCAGCCCGCGGCGTTCGGCATCGATCAGCAAGGGGTTTGCGTGTTGGTTGGTCATGGCGTCGTTGGCTTCACGGCAGTTGCGCACACTGGCGCAGGGCGCGGACTCGGTGAATTGTGGTTCTCGATATAGCCGATATTAAGTCAAGGAAATGACTGCGGCATGACAGGCAGGCCGGCAGGGGCCACAGCCCGGGAAGCTAGGCGCCCAGCAAACCCAGCGAGCGGAACCATTCCCGCGCATCTGCGTGTGTTGCAAAAAACTGCGATTCGATCCCGTCGGCGACCGGTTCAGCGCCCTGCTCGATCTTGGCCGCCTTGATATAGCTGGGCTCACTGACGAAGGCCCGCCAGCGCTGGTTGTGGCGCAAGGTCCACAACTGAAGCTCCTCTTCCTCGGCCTCGACTTCCGGGGTCGACAGCTCCCAATCGCGAATATCGACGATCACGCCCCAGGGTTTCGCACTGAGCGGCAGCGCAGCCTGCTTGAAGGCGGCGACAAAGTCCCGGTAGCCCTCCAGATTCCAGGCCCCGATCACGCGCACGAAGATCGTCTGCTGTTCGCAGCTGATCGTGAAATTGCCGTGCGGATTGGACATCGCGAAAGACCGTGGCCGGGTTGAGAACAAATCCGTTCAGGACGATAGCGCAATCACGAGAAAGTCGCACAACGGCGGCACATCCAAAATGCACGCCTTGCGTGCCAGCATCCTCCGCTGCGTCTTGTCACGTTGCCTTGCAATCTGCAACGCATTGCGCTAATAACCAATACTGAAGACCGTATAACGGGACGGGGACGACATACAGCAATGTTCTGCATCACCACGTGCAATACCGGTAGCCAAAGGGTTTGACGCTGTCAGTCACCCCGGTGACCCGCAGCGCAAAGATCGGAGTACGCGAATTGCAAAATTGCAAGTACCGATTACGCTGAACAGAGGAGCGCTCCGATGAGCACTGTAAAAAACCTACCAAGAATCCGCTGCCTGATCACTGCATGGCCCTTGATCGTTGCCTTGGGAGCAGGACCGGCACAGGCCGCGACGGTAACCAACTCGATGACCAACATCGTGACCGTGGCCGACGCCTGCGATGTGGTCGCAATCGGCATGGATTTCGGCGTCATGACTCCGGGTGGGCAAACCCTGCTTCCGGCCGTGGCTCTGCTGCAAGGCAATACCGACACGAATGCAACTGCTCCCAATGCGGACACCGGACACCCCGATGCCGGAGCCGATGGCAGTGGAGGTACGGACCCGGACTCCACCGGTTCAACCAATGATGATGACCTCACCATCAACACAGGGCTACCGCTCATCCAGGGAGCCGTCAACACATTGCTCACCAACATTCTGGCCACCGCACTGGGCTCCGGCGCATTGCCGGGCATCGTTGTCG
>JBFHON010000021.1:0-17234 GCA_041593295.1 Oceanococcaceae bacterium
AACTGAGCCCGGATGAGCTGGTGGCCATGCGGGAGCGCGAGGCCGCCCTGCGCGAAGAGCGCCGTCGGGAGCGCCTCGATGAACTGCGGGGTGGTTCGAACTGAAGATCTCGCGATGAGCCGCAAGCCCCCGCTGCCGCAGCCTTCCTGTGTTCAGCAGCCGCTGCTTTGCGCCGGTTTTGCGCTGGACCTGTGGCTGGCGACTGCGGACGACGGGCGAGCAGCCACGAACCGCGCCCGCGCGGAACTGGCACAGCACCACCAGCTCAGCCGTGGCGATTTTCGGGTCTGCGCCTTTGATCATGTGGATGAAGCCCCGCAGATCCGTATCTCGCAATCGCATACCCGCAACCTGGGTGCGGTGCTTACCGGTACCGATGCCGGGCTCCTGGGTGTCGGCGTTGATGTCGAGGTCGCTGACAGGGTCTTGCGGCCGGGGGCGCAGCGACACTTCCTGAACGCCGAGGACGACCCGGAGTGGGGGCATGACCTGCTGGCGGCCTGGGTGGCCAAGGAAGCGGCCTTCAAGGCCATCGACCCGCATCGCGCACGGTGGACCGGTGCCGAGCTGCTGCTGTCACGGCTGTGGCTGCGCGACGGCGCGTTCGGCATCTGCGGAAACCCGGCCGCACGCGGCTCTTACCGCATCGTGGAGCTGTCATTTGCCGAAGTCCGGCTGCGGCTGGGTGTCGCGGTGCTGAACCGGCCCGATCAGGCGACGTTGTAGCGTCCGGGTTTGTGGTTCACCGCCAGAATGCTGTTCAGCACGACGGCGGCCAGAATCGACATCATCAGCGTTGCCGAGTCCAGGGTGAAGAAGCCGATGCTGAGAATGATCAGGTCCATGGCGAGCTGGATATAGCCTGCGCGCCAGCCGAACCGGTTCTGCAGATAGTAGGTGAGGATGCCGATGCCACCCAGGCTGGCCTGATGGCGGAACACGATCAGCATGCCGAAGCCGATCAGGACCCCTCCGGCCACGGCAGCAAATGCCGGGTGAACCATCTGGATATCGAAAAACAGGTGGATGTATTCGGAAAAGGCCGAAACCAGCAGCACACAAATGACCGTGTTGATCGTGAATCGCGCGCCCAGTTCCTTGAAGGCCAGGATGTAGAAAGGCAGGTTCAGAACGGCAAACAGCGGCCCGAACCCGAAGGGTGTGAGCTTGGCAAGCAGCAGCGCAAACCCGGCCAGGCCGCCGGTGATGAGCCCGACTTTGCTGAGCAGAGAGACGCCCAGTGTGACCAGCACCATGGTGCTGGCGAAGGCGAGGGCGTCCTCGTAAAGGGGGTGACGTTTTTGGTTCAAGGTTCCCTGTCGCCGTTCGCGAATGACGGCGATTTGTCGTGTTGCAATGCAGCAGTATAAACACCGCCGCCTGAGCGCCCGGTCAGAGAGCGGGCGATGGCGGGCCGGAATTGCCGGGGTTTCCGTGCTCCCGGCGCAGCGACTTGCAGCGTGGCCAAAAAAATGACGCGACGTGCGTGCGCCGGCAAACGCCGCGCGTGTCGACCTTTGCGGGGCACCCGCGGGACGCATTGGGGGTGTCCCGCTGCCGGCTGTGGTCAGCTGCAGGCAGCAGCCCGTCGCTTCGGGTACAGCCCGGCGCCGAGGCTAACGGAACAACGATTGCATTGAGGCCCCCACTGCTGCCCGGTCTGCGTGCCGGAAGGCGTTCACTCATTCAACGATCGTTCAACTATGGATCTTGCAACTCTCGGAGGATTGATCGTCGGCGCCGCGCTGGTGGTGGTCGCGATCCTGTTGGGCGGCTCGGGCCTCGGGCCCTTTTTCGATGCGCCCAGCATCCTGATTGTGGTCGGCGGTTCGTTCTCGGCAGTGCTGATGCGCTTTCCGATGAAGGATTTCTTCACCGCCATGGGGGCCGGCTTTGGCCGGGCCTTCAAGGACCAGACCGACGACCCGCTGGAGGTCATCGAAAATGCCCGTGAACTGGCCGACATTGCGCGGAAAAGCGGGCTGATCGCGCTGGAGTCGGTCGAGGTGGCCAACCCATTGATGGCCAAGGGCATCCAGTACTGCGTGGACGGCATGGATGCCGACTTCATCCGCAAGATGATGCACAAGGACATCAGCGCCTCGATCCAGAAAAACCAGGTGGGCGAGCGCGTATTCCGTGGCATGGGCGACGCCGCGCCGGCCTTCGGCATGATCGGCACGCTGGTCGGTCTGGTGCAGATGCTGCTGAACCTGTCCGACCCCAGCGCCATTGGCCCGGCCATGGCGGTGGCCTTGCTGACGACACTGTATGGCGCGCTGCTCGGCAACCTGGTGTTCCTACCGATGGCCGACAAGCTGAACCATCGCGCCAACAAGGAAAACCAGATCCGGTCGCTGATTCTCGACGCCGTGCTGGGGATCAACGCGGGTACGTCACCACGGGTGCTGGAGGAGACCCTCCTCGTGGGGCTGGAGCCGAAAAACAAGGAAGCGGGCGCTGAGCCCGAGGCGGCTCCTGCATGAGTGAGCAGAGCATGGACCCAGACGAGCCGCAAGGAGCGGTCATCCCGCCATGGATGGCCACCTTTGCCGACTTGATGTGCCTGCTGATGTGCTTTTTCGTGCTCCTGTTCGCTTTCTCGGAAGTGGAGACGGAGAAGTTCAAGGCGGTGGCCGGGTCCATGAGGCAGGCCTTCGGCGGTGTGCAGTACATCAAGAGCAACAGTGAAGATGCAGTGCCGGGGATGGAAGCCGGGGTGGTGTCACGCACCGGTTCGATGACCGTGATTACCGATGAGCGCGCGCAACAGCAGAACCTGCAGCAGCTCAAGCAGGCCGAGGCGGATGCCTTGCTCAAGGAGCTGCAGGCGCAGATGCAGAAGGAGATCGACGAGGAAAGCATCGTCATCGAGCGGGACGGCGAAACGGTCGTCATCCGCTTCCCCGAGCATGTCTCGTTTTCCTCTGGCCGGGCCCAGCTGGTGCCGACGGCCCTGCCGATCATCCGGCGCGTCATGGAGCTGGTCGGCGATGACAAGGAAGTCGTTGTCGCCGGGCATACCGATGACATCCCCATTCGCGGTGGCAGGTTCCGCTCGAACTGGGAGCTGTCGGCGGCCCGCGCGGCTGCGGTTGCCGAACACGTGCTGAAAGGCGGCACCCTCGATCCGGCGCACCTGACGGTTGCCGGTTATGCCGACACCCGGCCCCTGGTGGACAACAGCTCCAGCGAAAACCGGGCCAAGAACCGGCGGGTTGAGGTCATCATCAAATCGCGGTCTACCGGCGAAGTCACGTCGATGGGTGTTGTCGGTGATGCCGAGGTCAATAGCTTCACCCCCTGAGCCCTGGTGCCAGGCCGGTGGGCACCCTGCTCACGGGCATTGATCTAGAATGCGGACATGACAAAAGTCCATACATTGCTGGAGGCCGGCAGGGCCACCACCGAGCAGGCCCGGGAGGCCTTTGACGAATTGCCACCGGCAACGCTGGACTTCATGCGCGGCCGCTGGGTGGGCTACGGCCTGCCAACGGGTCACCCCATGGACGGCCTGCTGGAACTCTACGGCTGGTACGGCAAGGAATTTGTCGACCCGGACAACGTGCACCCGCTGCTGTTCGGGGATCAGGGGCAGCTCAAGCTGGAGCCGTACCCGCTGATGACCACGCTCTCCCTGCTGGGGCCACACTGGGCACGAAACGGGCTGCTGGTCCGGGTGTTTTCGGTGCTGCGCAAGCTGTTTTCCACCCGTAAATCACGGGCGCGTATGCGCATGACCGAGCACTGGGGGAAATGCACGGCAACCATGGTCTATGACGGGTTGCCGATCCACGATGTATTCGTCCGGATCGACGACGACACGGTGCTTGGCAGCATGGACCTGAAGGGCATGGAGCAGCCCTTTTTCTGGGTGATGCGGCGCGAAGGTGCTCCGGCAGGCTAGATCCAGCGCCGGCGGCGGAAAAACCACAGGATGCCGCCAACCACGGTGAGCATGACACCCCAGACGAAGGGGTAGCCGTACTTCCAGCCCAGCTCGGGCAGGTTCCAGGGGCTTTCGGTATCGAAGTTCATGCCGTAGAGCCCGACCAGAAAGGACAGTGGCACAAACACGGTGGACATCACCGTCAACACCTTCATCACATCGTTCATGCGGTGACTGACCAGTGCCAGGTGCGTGTTCAGCAGGTCGGCTGCCGACTCGCGCAGCCAGTTCAGGTTCTCGCTCAGCCGTTCGGCATGGTCCAGGCAGTCCCGCCAGTAGGCTTCGTAGCGACCACTGATGAGCATGTCGTCCGGCTGCACCAGCGTGTGCAGCGGCTCGCGCTGGCGACGGGCCATGCGCAGCAAGGATGAGAGCTGCCGACGCAGGCTGTAGATCTCGTTGCTCAGGTCGCTGTGGTGCTCGTCGACACGGTCCTCCAGTTCGAGCAGGGCGTCGGCCAGGTACTGTGCGACCGGCCCACCGTGGTCCACGGCCAGGTCGGTCAGGGCGTAGAACAGGTACTCCGAACCGCCACTGCGGATGGCCCCGCGGGCGTTGTCCAGGCGCAGGCGGACGGGTGCGAACAGCCCGGGCTTTTCGTGTACCGAGATCACGGCGTTCTCGGTGACGAAGATGTTCAGCTGGTGGTAGACCAGCCTGTCGTCGATGAACTGGGGAATCTGCAGAACCAGGTACAGGTGGTCGGGGAAGGTATCCAGACGCGGGTTCTGGCCACCGTTCTGCACGTCTTCGAGCGCCAGGTGGTGGATCTGGTAGATGTCCTGCAGTGCACGCAGTCCCTCCAGCCCCGGGGTGCCTTCGATATCCAGCCACAGGGTGCGGTTTGCCGGTGCGGCGGTAGCCTGGGCAAAGCTGCTCCACTCGCCGCTTTCGAGCGTGTCCGCATTGAAGGTGTGCCAGAGAATCCGGGCGGAGGTCTCCTGCGGGCGGAGCTGGCCGGGGCGGGCGCCCAGGTTGTGCGAGCTATCTTTGGTCCACATTACGTTTTCATCCAGACATCGCGTTGCGGGAAAGGAATGGTGATCTTGTTTTCGCGGAATGCGCGGTCGATGGCGAAGCGCAGGTCGCTGGCCACGGAACCGCGCTTGCTGGCATCGCGAATGAAGGTTCGCAGTTCGAACATCAGGGCGCTGTCGCCAAACTCGGTGAAATACACATGGGTATCGGGCACGCCAGGTGTGCCGTCCGGCAGGGTCAGCGGGTGGTTCTTGCCGAGTTCGCGCAGGATCTGGCTGACCCGTTGCGTATCCGACCCGTAGGCGACCCCGATCGGGATGACGATGCGGAGGTAGGGGTCCCGCAGGCGCCAGTTGTGCACCGGGTTGGCAATCAGTTCCGAATTCGGAACGATCACGCTGACCCGGTCCAGGGTTTCGATCTCCGTCGCCCGGATGTGGACCCGGCGTACCTCGCCTTCGATGCCGCTGACGCGGACGAAATCACCCCGCCGGATTGGCCGCTCGCTCAGCAGGATCAGCCCGGAAACAAAGTTGTTGACGATGTTTTGCAGGCCGAAACCGATGCCGACCGACAGCGCACCGGCGACGATGGCGAGATTGGTCAGGTTGAAACCGGCGACGGCCACGCCGGCCAGCACGGCCAGCACCGTGCCGGCGTAGCCAAACAGCGTGGCCACCGACTCGCGCGCGGCCGGTTCCCATTGCTCGCCGCGCAGCCAGCTGCTGCCCAGGTGGTAACGCAGGCGCCGCACGACCCGGATCAGCACGGCAGCCAGCACAACCCCCATCACGATGCGGACCGGCACGATCTTGAAACCGGCCAGGCTGAACCCGGCGTCCAGAAAGCGTTTCGCCATATCGGCGGCGCGGTCGTTGGCGCCCCAGACCCAGAGCAGGGCCATGCCGGCTGCGGCCCACAGGCTGAGGGCAAAGGTCGCATGCAGCCAGATGCTTTCCGCACCGTTTTCCGATCGGCGCACGCTGCGTCGCAGCAGCCAGCGCGACAGGCCATGGACCAGCATGGTTCCGCCAACAATGGCCAGGGTCGCAACTACGGGATCGTTCACAGCGCATTGTCCTTGGTCCGGCGCGGTCGCTGCGGTCGGCGACCCACGCGGTGTTGTCTCGGGGGCAGCAGATGCATGCCACCCGATGCAAGATACCGCATGAGGCGGCCCGCGCTCAGTTTTGCAGCACGCTCAGCGCTTCCGCTCCGCTGCGGAAGCGAGCGTGAGGTCTGCTGCCGCTGGCAGGCTGACGATGCATCAACGGCCCCCGTGTTCGGAGGCAGTGACGGTCAGGCTGCAACCGTAGGTTTCCAGGATGTGTGTGACCAGTCGCAGGCCGGCGCCGCTGTCGGGGCGCTGCGCAGCGCTGCCGGGGCCACCGCTGTCCTCGATGCGAATGCTGCGGGCGTCAGCGCGGATGGATACCGGGGGTCCCCCGTGCCGTACCGCGTTGTCGAGCAGGTTCCAGATCACGGTGAACAGATCCCGAGTTTCGATGGGAAGTGTCAGGTCTTTCGCCAGTGCGATCGAGAAATCGTCGGCGCTCACCGCATGATCGCTGCAGCACAGGCGGATGGCCCGGTCCACTTCCGTGGCGACCACTGTCGGTTCCAGACCGGGGGTGGGGCCATGGACGCGCGCGCGGGCCAGCTCCTGCTCCAGCGGCTCCCACATGCGCTGGACCTTGTCGCGTACGAAGGCGGCCTCCAGCGTCGTGCGCAATTCCGCCTGTTGTTGCAGCGCCGTGAGCGGGGTTTTCAGTTCGTGGGCGAGGTTGGCCGCCGTTTCCCGCTGCCGGCGCAGACGGGCCTCGTTGATCTGCATCACCCGGTTCAGGGTCCGAGCCAGCGGAACCAGTTCAGTCGGTACCGATTCGCTGACCCGTGGCCGCCTGCCGGCGCCCAGCGCCGTCAGCTCCCGGGCCAGCTGGCGTACCGGTCGCCCGCCCATGCGGGTGGAGAGCGCGGTGGCGGTCACGGCAACCAGCCAGGTCAGCAACTGGATGGCATTCAGCTTTTGCAGCAGCTGCGCGCGGAAGCGGTCCAGCTCGGTCGCATCGCGGGCCACGATGATCTTTTGCAGGCCGTCCTCCGTGGGCAGGGCCGCATCGATCACGGCCAGCAGCGGTTCGCCGATGGGGCCGCTCAGGCGATGAAAGCTGCCGTTCTCGGCATGGGGGGGGAGTTGCCCAGCCAGTGAATAATCGGCCAGCGAAATGGAGGCCTGCGGCAGCGAGTCCGCTGCCGGCAGCACTTCCCAGTAGTTGCCGGAATACAGCTCGCCGTACAGGCCGGGGTCGATGGAAGTGATTGGCAGCACATCCTGGTAGGCAACCAGGCCGTCGAGCCGGTTGCGCAGTTCGGTTTGCCACTGCGTTTCGATGGCGTCGCTGATCAGGGCGCGGGCCAGCATGCCGAGCAGCAGCAGCGCGACCCCCACGAACACGGCCGAGAACAGCGTGAGGCGGAAACTCAGTGAGCCGAGGAAGGCCTGGGGCGAGCGCATGGCAGGTGTCAGGGCCGGGGCCAGCGCAGGCGGTAGCCAAGCCCGGGTTCGGTCAGGATGGTGCCGGAGCCCAGCTTGCCGCGCAGGCGTCGCATCCACTGTTCGACCGCATTGGCACTGGCCGGGTCATCCTCGCTGGACACCTGGTCCAGCAGGGCATCCTTGGAGACCGGGCGCTGACGGGCCGCGATCAGCGTGGAGAGCACGCGGCGCAAGGTGCTGCTCAGCGCAATGTCCCCTTCCGGTCCTTCGATGCGCTGCGATGCGAGGTCGTAGGCGAACTGGCCGGTATCGCCGAAACGGATGATGTTTTCCGATGCCTGGCTGCCATGCACGACCCGCTGGATGCGCGCCAGCAGCTCGCGGGCGTGGTAAGGCTTGCCGAGGTAATCGTCGGCACCGGCCATGATGCCGTCGGCACGATCATCCGGTGCGCCGCGTGCCGAGACGACGATCACCGGGGTGCTGATTCCCCGTCGGCGCCAGTCGCGCAGCAGTTCCAGCCCGTCACCGTCGGGCAAACCCAGGTCGAGCACGATGGCTGCGAAGCTGTGCGTGCGGACCAGGCTGTCCGCCCACTCCGCGTTGATCGCCTCGCTGCCGTCGATGCCATGCCGTGACAGCAGCTCGATGACCCCCGCCCGCAGCGCGGGGTCATCGTCAACGACGAGGATCTTCATTGCGCAGAATCTTCCAGCCGCCCTGGCCGGGGTCGACTTCAACCAGCAGGCGTCGGCCCTTGGCGGTCTGCCAGACAATCAGCAGCTCCCCATTTCGCCAGGTCTGGTTGAGCTTGCGTCCACCGAACTTGCGCGCCAACTCCTGCTGGGCGGCGACGATGTGGCCGCGCTCATCCGGGCCGCTCTGGCGGCCCGGACCGGCACTGGCCGTCGAGGTAAACCACAGTGACCCCAGCAACAGCAGCAGGATCACGGTGCGGGTTGTCGGACCCTGCATGAGCAATGGACTCAGTGATGGTAATGGTGGTGGTGAGGATGGTAGCTCAGCAATACACCGGTGGCAGAGTCAACGATGACCCGCAGCGGTCCGTGCGCGGCACTGAACCCGAACAGCACCCAGTGACCGTGCTCAAACAGGGCGCGCTCCACGTTCAGGCCGAAGCGGTTCCAGGCCAGGTCATAGGCGAAGTACACCGAGTGGCGGGGCTGCCGGAAATGCCGCGGCGGTTGCCAGGCGCGGGGGTTGTAATACGGGCGCGGACGCTGGGCCCGGTGGTGATGGTGCCCGGGGCGCGTTGGCGGGTGGTGGCGGTTGGGCCGCGGGGCGTGCTGCCGGCTGACCCGGGGGGGTGGGGCGCCGCGGTGCTTGCTGTCCCGCGGTTGCTTTTCGTGGTGGCGGGCCGGTGGCTTCTGCGCGCGATGCTCGTCCGGGCGGGCAGAGTTGGCTCGCCGCTGGGCCCAGCCGTTGGCGCTCTGCGTGGCGTGGTGGTCGGCGCGGCGGGGGTGGTCGCGTTTGTCGTCGGCAAGGGCGGGGGCACTGAATGCCAGCATGCAGGCCAGCGTGGCCGTGAGCGGGGCAGATTTCATGATCAGACTCCATGAGTGAGGAGTCTTCAGGCTAGGCAGGCCTGCTGAGCATTCGCTGACAATCTGGCGTCGGTGCTGTTGGGCGTGCCTTCGCCGCAGCGCCGTATGATGGATGCACTGAACTTCCGCAGTCGCGCGTGGCCTGACACTCGACTGCACGCGAGACATACCCATGCCCAAGACACTTCTGCTGGCCTTGCTGATGGCGACGACACCGCTGTGGGCGGCAGCGCCTGACCACACGGCCTGGAACACCCTGCTGGCCCGGCATGTGGATGTCCGCGACAGCGGCAGTGTGACGACGGTCGACTACGCCGGTTTCGCGGCTGAGCGTGGCTCCTTGCAGCAGTACCTGCAAGCGCTGTCCGCCATCGACCGGGGCCGTTTCGACGGGTGGACCAAGGCCGACCAGCTGGCCTTTCTGATCAATGCCTACAACGCATGGACGATCGAGCTGATTCTCGAAGCCTGGCCGGACCTGGAATCGATCAAGGACCTGGGAGGGTTCTTCCGCTCGCCGTGGAGCCGGTCATTCATCCCGTTGCTGGGCAAGACCCGCTCGCTGGATGACATTGAGCACAAGCTGATTCGCGGTTCCGGTCGCTACCGTGATCCGCGCATTCACTTTGCGGTGAACTGCGCCAGCATCGGCTGCCCGGCGCTGCGCGCCGAGGCCTACCGCGGCGCCGAGCTGGAGCAGCAGCTGGCTGAGCAGACCCGCCTGTTCTTGGAAGACCGCACGCGGAACCGCATGTCCGGCGAGACACTGGAGCTGTCGTCGATCTTCAAGTGGTACCGCGAGGATTTTGAAAAGCAGTGGCAAGGCTACGCGCGGCTGGAGGATTTCCTGCTGGACCATGCCGATGCGCTGGAGCTGGCGCCGGCGGCACGTGCCGGGCTGCGGGCAGGGACGCTTGATATCGACTTTCTCGCCTATGACTGGCGCCTGAACGCCAGCGGACGCTGAGGCCGGCTGCGATGGTCGCAAACCTGCGCCTAAGATGGTGCGATATGGCTACCGAAGCAGAACATGACTGACGTGACCGAGTCGGCCCGGGCTGCGACCGACTTCATCGACGCGGACCACCCGGACATCCGTCGCTTTGCGGAAAAACACAGTGTGAGCGGAGCCGGCGCGCGGGAAACCGCGGTGGCCCTGTACGGCGCCGTTCGGGACGGTCTGCGTTACGACCCGTATCAGGTGCCACTCGAACATGAATCCCTGCGGGCCAGTGCGGTGCTTGCCTCCGGCCGCGGGTTTTGCGTGACCAAGGCGGTGGTTCTGGCTGCGGTGCTGCGGGCGGCGGGAATTCCGGCGCGGATAGGCTTCGCAGACGTGCGCAATCACCTGACAACGCCCCGCCTGCGGGCGGTGATGGGCACGGATATCTTCCGCTATCACGGTTATACCGAGGTGTACCTGGACGGGCAGTGGTTCAAGGCCACGCCAGCGTTCAACCGCGGGCTGTGCGAAAAGGCCGGTATCCGGCCGCTGGAGTTCGATGGCCGCCAGGATTCGATCTTTCATCCCTTCGATGTCGAAGGCCGGCAGCACATGGAGTACCTGCTGGACCGCGGTGCGCGGGATGATTTTCCGGTGGACGAAATGCTCGATGCCTATCGGCGCTACTACCCGAAGATGTTTACCGACCAGTGGCGTGCTGATCCGGCCGCCGACTTCAGCGCCGAGGTGGCGGCGCAGGGCGGCGTCTAGGGCTGCAGCCGGCTGCGAAACTGGCCGGGGCTCTGTCCGGTCCAGCGCCGGAAGGCCCGCGAAAAGGCGCTGCTTTCGGAAAAGCCCAGGCGCCGCGCCACCTCATCCATGGCCAGCGTGGTGTCTTCCAGCAAGCTGCAGGCCTGTTCCTGCAGACGGGCGTCCCGGAGTGCCCGGAATGTCTGGTCCTCGCGGCGCAGGTCGCGGCGCAGGCGGTCGGGGTGGATGTTCAACTGAGCGGCGGCCTCATCGAAGGACGGCAGCCGGGCCGCATCGCAGTCCCGCAGCAGCCGGCGAAGCTGCACGCTGGCGCTGCGACTGTTGCGGTACTTCACCACCACGTTCAAAGGCGCGGCGCGCAGGAACCGGCTGGCTGAGCGGTGTGTCTGCACCACCGGCTCACGCAGCTGCCGGGCATCGAAGCACAGGGTGGTGGTGGCCGCGTCGAAACGCAGTTCGGGGCAGAACATGGCTTCGTATTCGCGCCAGCGTGCCGGTTGCGGGTAGCCAAAGCGGGCCTGGCGGACGGGTATCCGCTTGTTGATCAGCCAGCACATCAGGCCGTAGATCAGGATCAGCAGGGTTTCGTGGGCGAAGGGGCGCGTGTTGCCCGGATGCGCCTCCCTGATCGAGAGTTCGGCGTCGTGTGTGGCGGTGATCTGCAAGTGCAGTTGCAGGCTGTCCAGAATGACATTGAGCAGCGCAATGCTGGTTTTCAGTGCGTCTTCCAAGTTGGATGCCAGCGTGGCGTTGTGGCACAGCGCAGCATAGGTGCCCACTTTCAGGCGTCGCGGGTCCAGGCCGAAAAATTCATCGTCCAGCAACAGGGCAATCCGCAACCAGAGCCGGCTGAAGCGGGTGGCAGGAACCCGCGCCGCCGGCTGGTGGAGCTGGGCCGGGTCGATGCCGCATTCTTCCAGCAGGGCTTCCGGGCGGGTGTCAGTGCCCTGCAGGCAGGTCAGGGCCTCGGCCACGAAGGCGATGGCGACCGTGTCCTTGGACATGGTTCAGGCGAGAGGGTCGAGGTTACGCACCGTGCAGATTCTGGCACGCGGGGTGCACAAAGGGGTCATCGCCAGAAGCGGTCGTGCTGAATAAGATACGCGGTGGACCTGCCGTCGCGGCTATTGCCCGGGCTGCGGCGCATCAATCGATTTGGAGACAATGCCATGAATACCGCAGCAACCGCCCCGGTACCCGCAACCGCTACCACCAATGTCCGCTTTGTCACCGCGGCATCACTGTTTGACGGGCACGATGCGTCCATCAACATCATGCGGCGGTTGCTGCAGGCGCAGGGTTGCGAGGTGATTCACCTCGGACATAACCGTTCGGTCGAGGAAATCGTCACGGCGGCACTGCAGGAAGACGCCCACGGCATCGCGATCAGCTCGTACCAGGGCGGCCACGTCGAATACTTCAAGTACATGATCGACATGCTCAAGGAGCGTGGCGGCGAAAACATCCAGGTCTTTGGCGGTGGCGGCGGCGTGATCGTGCCGGAGGAAATCCGGGAACTGCACGCTTATGGTGTGGCCCGCATTTACTCCCCGCACGACGGGCAGAAGCTGGGCCTGGAGGGGATGATCCGCGACATGGTCGAGCGCGCCAGCCATCGGCTCGCAGGCGATGGCGAAGACCTGCTCGGCAAGGTCAGCAACGGGGACCGTCGGGCGCTGGCCCGGCTGATCACCCTGATCGAGGCCGAAGAAGTGCCGCCGGCCTTTCTTGAGCGGATCAAGCAGACGGCTTCCAGCCGGCAGATTCCGGTCCTGGGCATCACCGGCACGGGTGGTGCGGGCAAGTCCTCGCTGACCGATGAGCTGATCCGGCGCTTCCGCATCGACCAGAGCGATGCGCTGAACATCGCCGTGATAGCCGTCGACCCCAGTCGCCGCAAGTCGGGCGGCGCGCTGCTCGGTGACCGCATTCGCATGAACGCCCTGTACAAGACGGAGGATGGTCGTTTCCCGGTCTTCATGCGCTCGCTGGCGACCCGCGAGGGCGGGATGGAAGTGTCCAAAGCCCTGCCCGGAGCCATTGCGGCGGCCAAAGCAGCCGGTTTTGATCTGGTCGTTGTGGAAACGGCGGGTATCGGCCAGGGTGACGCTGCGGTGGTCGAAATCGCCGATGTCTCGCTCTATGTGATGACGCCGGAGTTCGGGGCGGCCAGCCAGCTGGAAAAGATCGACATGCTCGACTTCGCCGACGTGGTTGCCATCAACAAGTTTGACCGCCGCGGCGCCGATGATGCGGTGCGTGACGTGCGCAAGCAGATGCAACGCAACCGGGTCGCGTTTGACCGTCCGGCGGACCAGATGCCGGCATTTGGCACGATTGCCGCCCGCTTCAACGATGACGGGGTGACCGCGCTGTACCACGCCATCAAGGAGGTGCTCGGCAAGCACCACCTGGAATTGCCAGACGGGGCGCTGGCGAAGCCGGCCACCACGGTGTCAACCAGACAGGGGGCGCTGGTGCCCGGTTCGCACATCCGCTATCTGGCCGAAATCGCCGACACGGTGCGCGGCTACAAGCAGCACGCGCAGCACCAGGGGCAGATCGCCCGCGAGCGGCAGCAACTGCGCGAGGCCAAACGCATGCTCGACCGGGCCGGGGAGCCGACAGAGGCGATCCAGCACCAGCTGGACAAGCGCAATGACCACCTGAATGCCGAATCAAAGCGGTTGCTCGAGGAGTGGCCCGCCCTGGTCGAGCAATACAGCGGTGACAACTACACCTACAAGGTGCGGGACCGGGAATTCTCCGTGCCGCTCAAGCGCAAGTCGCTTTCCGGGACCGAAATCTCCAAGGTGGCCCTGCCCCGGTTTTCGGATGAAGGCGACCTGCTGAACTGGCTGTACACCGAAAACCTGCCGGGTCGGTTCCCCTATACCGCCGGCGTCTTCCCGTTCCGGCGTGAAGGCGAAGACCCGGCGCGAATGTTTGCGGGCGAGGGTGGCCCGAAGCGCACGAACAAGCGCTTCCACCTGCTCAGCGAAGGCATGCCGGCGGCGCGCCTGTCCACCGCCTTCGATTCGGTCACGCTGTATGGCGAGGACCCGGACCCGCGGCCGGACATCTACGGCAAGGTCGGCAATTCCGGCGTGTCGATCGCGACCCTGGATGACATGAAGGACCTGTACGCCGGTTTCGACCTCTGCGCGCCGACCACGTCGGTATCGATGACCATCAACGGCCCGGCACCGACGATTCTGGCGTTTTTCCTGAACACGGCCATCGACCGCGAAGTCGAGAAGTTTGTCGACGCCGAGGGCCGTCAGCCGAACGACAGCGAGCAGACCGAGATCAAGGCCAGAACCCTGGCCAGCGTGCGCGGGACGGTGCAGGCCGACATCCTGAAGGAAGATCAGGGCCAGAACACCTGCATCTTCTCCACCGAGTTCGCCCTCAAGTGCATGGGCGACATTCAGGAGTATTTCATCGAGAACCAGGTGCGGAATTTCTATTCCGTGTCGATCTCCGGGTACCACATTGCCGAAGCCGGGGCGAACCCGATTTCGCAGCTGGCCTTCACCTTGTCGAACGGGTTCACCTTCGTCGAGAGCTATCTCGCTCGCGGCATGGACATCAACGATTTCGCGCCCAACCTGAGTTTCTTCTTCAGCAACGGCATGGACCCGGAGTACAGCGTGATGGGCCGTGTTGCCCGCCGCATCTGGGCGGTGGCCATGCGCGAGAAATACGGCGCCAACGCACGCAGCCAGATGCTGAAATATCACATCCAGACCTCCGGCCGTTCGCTGCATGCGCAGGAAATCGACTTCAACGACATTCGCACCACCCTGCAGGCGCTGATCGCGCTCTACGACAACTGCAACAGCCTGCACACCAATGCCTTTGACGAGGCGATCACCACGCCGACCGAGGAGTCGGTGCGCCGGGCGCTGGCCATCCAGCTGATCATCAACAAGGAATGGGGTGTCAACAAGAACGAAAACCCCAATCAGGGCGCATTCATCTTCGATGAGCTGACCGAACTGGTTGAAGAGGCGGTCCTGCGCGAGTTCGAGCGCATCTCGGAACGGGGCGGGGTGCTGGGGGCCATGGAGACCGGCTACCAGCGGGGCAAGATTCAGGAAGAGTCGATGTACTACGAGCACCTGAAGCACAGCGGCGAGTTGCCCATCATCGGTGTCAACACCTTCCGCAATCCCAAGGACGATGCCGAGCCGGAGGAGACGACCATCGAGCTGATGCGCTCTTCGGACTCCGAGAAGGACGAGCAGATCACGCGACTCAAGGCCTTTCAGGAGCGCCATGCCGATACCGCACCGGCGGCCCTGCAGCGTCTGAAACAGGTCTGCATGGAAGGGGGCAACATCTTCGCCGAGCTGATGAACGCAGCCCGGGTCTGCTCGCTGGGGCAGATCACCCACGCCCTGTTCGAGGTCGGCGGACAGTACCGGCGGAACATGTAGCCATGCGCAGGAGATTGCTGCCGATCCTGGCGCATTACTGACGATTATCCGGGGCCCGCGCGGTGGCTTGCGGTTTGCTGGCTGCGTGCCCGGCAGTTATCCTTCAGGCGATATAGACGGCCCCGCGAGGGCTGCATACCCGCCCCGATGCCATGGGGCGCACTGGAGAATCTGCCATGTTTACACCCCGTTGGGCGCGTCTCGCCGCCACGGCTTCTGTTGTCTTTTCGGCGCATGCCAGCGCCGCTGCTCCCGCTGCTCCCCTGCATGTCGATGCCGGCGCCAGCCCGGTCTCCGTTGCCGGGCGGGTCAGCTTCAATGGCTCGGCCTGGGGCGGGACCGCACCTTACCGCTACACCTGGTCCGTTCCGGGTGCGGAGCTGGTCAACGGAACGAATCCGGTGTCCGGACTGCGCGTCGAAAGCTGGGCGCCCGGCCATTACGAGGCCACGCTGACCGTGACGGATGCGGCGGGTGCCCGCTCTGAAGACACCGTGCTGTTCGTGGTGGAGGGCGCGCCTCTCGCCTCGGTGCCGCAGGCTGAGGCCGGCGGCACGTACGAGTTCCTCACCGGTACGCAGCAGCGCCTGCGCGGTCGCGTCGAAGGCGGGCAGGCCCCCTATGAAATGGGCTGGGACCTGGATCTGGACGGCGTCATCGATGCCACGGGTGCCGAAGTGCAGACCGAATTCCCTCGCGGGCACCATCTGGTGCGCTTCCTGGTGCGGGACGCCAGCGGGCTGGAATCCCGGCAGATGACCTCGGTCTACGTGGGCTCCCGCGAAGAGATCGCCGAGGATGCGATCCCGCTGACCATCATCGGGATTTCGGATTCCGGTGTGAACCCGTACCACTCCGAGTTTTCGGCGGCGACTTACCCGGACCCGCGGGTGCTGGAACTGACTCGCAACTTCACCCGTCACCCCTGCGAGTACCTGAGCAACTACCCCTGCCGGTCGATCGCCATTCCGATCACGCTGGGTGAGGGCTACTACCCCGAGCAGGATCAGGCGCTGTGGCACTTCGACACGGGTGTCGAGCCCTTCATGTTCACCAACCTGCTGTACTGGATACCGGGGACCAAGATCATCGGTGCCTACTCCAATGGCGGCTACGATGACGCTCCAGCCGATCTGATCGTGGACAACAACGGTCATGGCACCGGTTCGGCGAGCGTTGCGCTGGGCAACCGCTACGGCTACTGCCCGACCTGTCTGTTCTTCATCGTCGACAGCCTGGACGATGACGTGGTCTACGGTTTCGAGTGGGCGGAAATCACCTCACACAGTCATGGCTACACAGCAAACCTGCCGCTGGGTGCAACCGCGCTGAATGACCCCTTCGATCTGCTGATCGACCCCTCGTCCAAGGATGCGGTCGAGCGCGGTGTCAGCGTGATCTTCTCGGCGGGTAACGGGGTGGGTAATGCCTTCACCGTCACCAACGAAACCTATGGCTCGGACATGAACGGGCCGGCCTGGACCATCCTCGTCGGCGCCCTGCGGCGCGATACTTCCGGCGCCATTGTCGGGGAAGGCACGCCGGCGCATGTGTCCTCGTGGGGGGATGGTTTCCTGCCGTCGGCCTGCCGCACCGGAGTGGACTCGACCTGTGCGCACAGTGGCACCTCGGCGGCGGCACCTTATACCGCCGGCGTTTTCGGTCAGGTGCTGCGCGGGGTGCGCGAAGCCCTGGGTGACTACCGCACCGGTGTCCGCGAAGGCCAGGTCATTGCCGAGGGTCTGCCCATTCCGGCCAGCCCCTATCTGGCGGATGGCAAGCTGACCCGTCGCGAGCTGCGAGCTGCCGTGGTGAAGTCGGCCAGTGCGCTTAATGCAGACGGTTCACTGTTCCCGTACCCGGTGAACACCAATGCCGAAACCCGCTTCGTCTTCGAGGGTTACGGCGCGGCAACCCCGAACGCAGCTGCCCGGGCGCTGGCCGTTCTGCTGGGTGAGGCCGAAATGCCGCAACGCAGCGACGAAGATGCCTTCTTCGCCATGGACTGCGAGATCCGGGATGCGCTCTACGGTGGTTACGACCGGGACGGCGACGGCAATACGGATACCTGTGCCAAGGACATTGCCAG